>JANYKH010000293.1 GCA_025358235.1 Chloroflexota bacterium | reverse complement strand
CAATCCGGAAATTTAAAAGGAAAACCAGTGACCGGGGATGGAAATATATCTTGGCCGCGGAATCTGGCGGCCAACCCACCTGGTCACTGCTGATGGAGTCAATAGTGGTCGCAGACGGACAGTTCGTTGGTCCGGATGGTTGTTTTCACCACCGACATGCTACCGCGTCACGCTCAAGGCGAAGCTGGAAATTTGGCGACATTTTGGCGACGGATTGGCGACGGATTTAAAAATACAGGGTGGTACAGGACGACACTCAGGCACGAATCGTGGTTTTGGGAAATAACGCCGCGGTACCAGTTTGAGCGTAAAAGTACTAGTTGACAATAAAACAGCGGATTTTAAGTCCGCTGCGTCTGCCAGTTCCGCCACCCCGGCGCACGACCTCAAAAAAGATTGGAGGCGACGATCGGATTCGAACCGATGATAGGGGTTTTGCAGACCCCCGCCTTAACCACTTGGCCACGCCGCCTTAACGCCTTATTCTATATTATTCAGCTATGCTGGCGCAACTATTACCGCTCTTAAGCGCCTCCAATGCCCTTTCTAATTCCTTCAGGCTTTACAGCGGGAATAGAGTGTTATCAACACGGCTAATAAAGCTAAATTCTCCACCGCTGGTATCAGGCCCAACAAAGTCACCGGCGCCGCTGCTGCCGCCGGGCTCAACATCGGAAGTCCCATTAGCCTTGTCAGGACGTAAAGCCCTGCCGATCCTCCGGCCAGGATTATTCCCGGGATATAATAAGGCCGCCCATAGCTGTCTGCATTGGGGCGGATGCCACCGGATTCATCATATTTCCACGGCTGGAGCAGCAGTCCGATGCCATAAAAAAACTGGAAGGAGGCCACGACCGCGTAGAAAGTGGAATAACCCCACCACTCCGCCAGATGCTCCTGAAGATCAATGGCATGTGCGAAGACTGCCCCTGCTGAAAGCCCCGCCGCCCAGTAAATCAACTTCTTATTCATTTCAGCCTTAATTGAGAGGCGGCCAGATTCCGGCGTGGTTAAAACCGATAGCGAAATGTCCCATTAGCGCTGCACCGATTACCAGCCAGTAAAGCGAATGATATCCAAAATATGATTTAAAACCCGGGTTCGCAAGCGGATTTTTACCGGTCAGCATTCCACCAAGTCGCGGAAACACCCGGCAGGACGAAAACAACACTCCGGCCGAACCGGCGCTGGAAACACCAAGTGCGAGAATAGCCCAGTGAATTGGCGCGTCCGGATCAGAGGGATCCGGTAAACCGGTGTGCATCAAAGCAATCGTGATATGTGACAGCGCAACGACGGCAAAAGCCCACCAGTATACAACATGGTATTTGTAAAAACGCTGATATATACGGTTCTGCGACGCCGACTTCCAGCCGAGGCTCTTGAAAAACGTCAGGCTACTGCGGCAAGATAAAAATGTGGCAGCGAGCGAAGCCACCGCAATTAAACCCAGGACGATGGCGGCTCTTTCGTTGAAAACTGCCCCAATAGAGGACTCCGCAAGGGACATTGCCTGCCTCCATAATATGGTTCCGACTGAAGTTTAGACGGAATTGACGCCGGCAGGAATAAGGATATACACCTAATTGAGACAGCGGAATAATTTTGGCCGGGCCTTTTACTTTACGGTGATCTTGCCCTTGTTGCGGGAAGTCAGCTCACCTACGATAGCCGCGGCCTTGACTCCGGCTTTATGCAGCCGTTTCACCATCAGGTCGGCCTTTTCCGGGGCTACGGCCATAAACAGGCCGCCTGAAGTTTGCGGGTCAAACACCAGTTGCCGGATAAAATCCGGAGTCTCCGGGCTGAATTTAACGATGTTTTGACGGTATTCCCGGTTGCGTGTCAGCCCGCCAGGGATATAACCGGCCTCAGCCAGTTTGGGCGCGGCCTTAAAATAGGGCAGGCTTTCAGCGTAGACGGTCATTCCCAGCGAGGTATCGAGGACAAACTCGGCGGCATGGCCTATGAGACCAAATCCGGTAATATCGGTACAGGCGTTCACACCCACTTCCAGCATGACTTCGCAGGCTTTTTTATTAAGGGCGGACATGGACTCAATGGCCTGTTTCACGGCACTTGCCGGCGCCGCTCCGGCCTTTATCGCGGTGCTGATGATACCGGTACCCAGGGGTTTAGTGAGAATCAGCATGTCCCCGTCATGTCCCGTGTTGTTGGCGATCACTTTCCTCGGGTCGATGACCCCGGTGACAGACATGCCGTATTTTAATTCCTGATCATCAACGCTGTGCCCGCCAATGAGAATGACGCCGGCTTCATGCAGTTTATCCAGCCCGCCGGCCAGAATGCTCCTGAGAATCGAGATATCCATAGTCTTAATGGGGAAGCAGACCATGTTCATCGCCGTGAGCGGACGGCCGCCCTTGGCATAAACATCGCTCAGGGAATTGGCGCCGGAAATCTGACCGTAAGCGTAAGGATCATCGACGATAGGCGTAAAAAAGTCCACCGTCTGCACGATAGCCAAATTATCGGCAATCTTGTAGATACCCGCATCTTCGGCCCGTTCCATACCCATGATCAAATTTGGATCGGAGATGAGGTTTAAACCTGATAAAGCTGAAGCCAGGTCCGCCGGACCCAGTTTACATGCTCAACCCGCCCCGCGGACAGTTTCCGTGAGGCGCGCGTTAGCCTTCTGTTCCATTCTAACCTCGAGGTTAATTAATCCCGGACTCAAGCAGAAAGTTTTTTCAGGGCTGCGGCAGCCGCCACCGGGGCTTCTACCGCAGGCTGATCGCCCCGCAGCGCATTCAGCACCGGCATTATAATAGCATCTTTTCCCTGACCAACCATAGCCGCTATAACGTGATAGCCGTTTTCCCGGAGCCAGGTCGAATCGGCATGGGCTACAACGGCTCGCAGCGTGTCAGGCAGGGCTTTGGTGCCCATACTGGCGAGCGCCTCAGCGGCCAGCCAGCGGACATCAAATTCCTTGTCTTCGAGGGCCAGGATTAAGGCAGGGATGGCGGTGGGATCACCGATCTGTCCCAGAGCCTTGGCGGCCTCCCAGCGCACCCTGGCATCAGGGTGGACGAGGACGCCAATAAGGGCAGGAACAGCTGATTTGCCAATGGCAACGAGGTCACGCCGGG
>JANYKH010000276.1 GCA_025358235.1 Chloroflexota bacterium | reverse complement strand
GAAATCAATTACCTGATTGATATTGGCCATGATGCCGTTACGCATCAATTGTTTAATAACATCAATGGGGTCTACCTGGAGAGTATCGGCCAGCTGTCTGACGCGCATTGTCTGGGGAAGCTGCACCGCCTTAGGTTTTTTTGCAGGCGCTGCCTTGGGTGGGGGAGGGGGCGGAGCGGGGGTTGGGATCGGTTCTTGTCTTTGTATTTTCGCCACTATTGTGTTTCTCCTTTGGGGAGGTCCTTTGCATACGCTAAAAGACTGGCCCGCGCCTCGGGTGAAAGCCCGCTCTTAAGAACATGATCGAGGGCCTTATTATTGACCCCCGCCTCCCAACATTCCTTGGCCTTGCATAGATAGGCGCCGCGTCCGGACTTGCGCCCGGTTTCATCTATCTCAACTGTGCCGTCCGGGCTGCGTACTACGCGGATAAGTTCCCGTTTAGGCTTAACCTGACGGCAAGCCACGCATGTTCTCTCAGGAATGTACGGGACATTATTACTAAAACTCTTCGTCATCTTTTACGACAACATCACCGACGACCCGGCGTGCACTTTTAGCCTTCAGGCCTTCGTCTTTTTCCTTACCAAAAGCCTTCTTTTTCTTCTTCCTGGACTTGGATTCGCCTCTGACGCCTCTCGGTCCGAGAATATCTTCCGCGAACCTGATTTGAGGTTTACCGGGCTCTTCGCGAGGTGTAAAGGTGAAGACAGGAGCCAGATTCTCTTCGGGTTCAGGTTCAGCTACAGGTTCTTCTTCTTCAATTAACGGTTCTTCAACGGCTGGAGGAGCTACTTCCACCACAGGGGCGTGAGCAACCACCGGTTCCGGTTTAGCCACGGGAGCCGCTGCAGGAGGGGGAGGAGGAGGGGCAACTTCAGCCGGATGAGCCGCGGCATATTCTTTCTGCCGTACAGCTTCAGCCGCAGCAGCAATTTCGGCCGCAGCAGCAGCAGCCTGAGACGCCGCGAGGCGCTCGGCTTCAGCCGTAGCTGAACTCTTGATATCAATTCTCCAGCCGGTCAGTTTAGCGGCCAGCCGGGCGTTTTGCCCTTCCTTGCCGATGGCGAGAGAGAGTTGTTTATCCGGTACGACGACTGTCGCTATCTGATCCCGCTCATTCAGTTCCACCGCGACGATGTGGGCAGGGCTGAGAGCGTTGGCGACAAACTGGCCGACGTTGGCATTCCAGAGCACAACATCGATTTTCTCGCCGGTAAGTTCGGTAACGACATTCTGAATTCTAATACCGCGTAGACCGACGCAGCAGCCGACGGGATCGATACCTTCCTGCTTGCTGTAAACCGCAACCTTGCTGCGGAAACCAGCCTCGCGGGCAATCGATTTAATCTCGACGGCGCCGGTAAGGACTTCAGGTACTTCCAGTTCAAATAATCTTCTAACCAGGTTGGGGTGGGACCGGGAAACTACCACTTTGGCTCCCTTGGTGGTGCGGGCAACCTGGACAACAAGCACTTTTAAGCGCTGACCTACGCGGTAGCGTTCAACTTTGACCTGCTCGGAAGGGGGCATGACCGCTTCCGCGCGGCCTAATTCCATGATAATGTTTCCGGCTTCGATGCGCTGAACAACGCCGGTAACGGTATCGCCTTCCTTGTTGGCGTACTCTTCGAAGATGGCGCTGTGTTCGGCTTCATGCAGGCGCTGGAGGATGACCTGTTTGGCGGTCTGCGCGGCGATGCGGCCGGCGTTCTGGGGAGTGGCTTCTACGACGATAGCCTCGCCCAAAACAATATCTTTCTTCAGACGTTTAGCTTCGGCCAGGCTTATTTCCTGGCGGCTATCCGTCACTTTATCAACAGTTATTTTCTCCGCCCAGACTTCAACCTTGCCGCTGTTAGGATTAATCTTGACGATGATATTCTGGTTAGGTGCAAAACTATCCTTCCGGTAAGCAGAAACCAAAGCCGATTCAATGGCTGTGATAACTACCTCTTTAGGCAGGCTTTTTTCAGCCGAGAGCTGAGTTATCGCAAGCAGGAACTCACTCTTCACTGGCCCAAGACCTCCAAAATATTCCCATTCCAACAAAAAAGTGGGTTTCGACCCCACTTCAAGTAAACAATCTAAGTTATCTTTACTTTAGCATAACTTTGACAAATAAACAACTCAAGCGCAGAGATATTCCTCCGGCTAGAGCAGGTTTCAGGCGTGTTATGGATGCTTTGGCGGATTATATTCCGGAAACGACTATCATCGTCACCAATCGGCGAGATGTTTACCGTTCCGCTTATTTCACCCCTTTTTAATTCTTTCTACCTGCTCGCATATGCGAGGTAGAATCTCACCCGTCTTCCCTTTAATTATATAGCTACTAATCCCCTCAATAGTCAATGGGGTAGGCTCAGCATTTACTTCAATAATTACCACTTTAGCGCGGAGGCGGGCGAGGCGGGGCAGTTCCGCGAAGGGATAGACTACGGCGGACGTTCCGCAGACCAGCATGACATCACAAAGCCCGGCTTCTTCCAGGCTGTGTTCGGCAACATCGGGGGGAATGGGCTCGCCGAAATGGACGGTATCCGGTTTAAGAGGGCCGCCGCAGTTATTACAAAGAGGGGGCAAATGGCGCGCTTGTCTTAATTCCGCGAGATCATAGTCATCAAGGGTGTAACGGGAAAGGCAGGCGGGGCAGCGGAGTTTGAAAGCGTTGCCATGATAGTCCAGCACATGCTGACTGCCGGAGGTCTGGTGAAGGTTATCCACGTTCTGCGTAATGACGGTTTTCAGGACACCGAAGCTTTCCATTTGTGCGAGGGCATAGTGGCCGGGGTTAGGGAGATAGTCGCCGAGGTTGCCAAGGACGGAGGGGGTGGAGAGGCGTTCTTCCCAGTAGGCGGAGGGGTTGCTGAGGTATTTGTCATATGCGAGGTAGGCGCGGCGTTCGGCGGAGGGGTCTTTGGTCCAGACGCCGTTAGGCCCGCGGAAATCAGGGATGCCGGATTCCGTTGACATGCCCGCGCCGGTCAGAGCGACAGCATATTTTGATCTGGCGAGATCAGCGGCGGCGCGACTAATCAATTCTTCCATCTTTCACCCTCCCACCAGGGATATTTTAACATGAATATCGGAATATTGAGAGTAACATTCTCTTGCTGGTTCAACGGCTATACCATCCCCCAAACCCCTTCCGCAAACTACGTTTATCCTGATCCGGAGTTTAGTAGAGCGGAAGGGGAGTTCTATTAAAGGTTTTCACCCTTTCCCTAACCCTTTCCCTCCAGGGAAAGGGAATAATTCAGACGGTAACAATCTCGGCTTTGATTTTGTCTCCAATAGCGATGAT
>JANYKH010000263.1 GCA_025358235.1 Chloroflexota bacterium | reverse complement strand
TCAATCGCTTCGGTATAGGGCTTGATGACCGGGATGAGGTCATCCGAATGAATGGCCGCCTCGATCCATTTGTTGGGCTCAACTTTATACTGGGCGCGCACGTTGCGGATGGAACGGATAATCTCCGTTACCACGCCCATGATTTCTTCAGCCTGGGTGTTAAACAGGGCTGTATCCGCTTCAGGATAGGCGCTGACCATGATCGATTCTTTATGATGGCCGCCGGTATGCTGCTTGAGGTTCTGCCAGAGTTCCTCTGTAATGAACGGCATATAGGGATGCAGCAAGCGCAGGGAGGTTTCCAGCACGTGTACCAGGACCGGTATGGGTGAGGGCCGTTTGTCGTCCTCGCGCATCCTGATCTTGGCGATTTCAATATACCAGTCGCAATATTCGCCCCAGATGAAGTCATGAATCATGCGCTGGGCCTCACCGAACTGGAAGTCCTGCATCAGGTTGTTAACGGTCTCGACCGTATGGTTGAGACGGGACAAAATCCAGCGGTCTTCGACGGGTAAATCCTTTTTGATTTCAAGGTCAAGCTCGCGGCCATCCGGCAGGGCTTTAATGACAAAGCGGGAGGCGTTCCACAGCTTGTTGGCGAAGTTGCGGGCGGCTTCGAGGCGGGCGGGGGCCAGTTTAATGTCGTTGCCGGGGGCGGTGCCCGTAGACAGGGCGAAGCGCAGGGCATCCGTGCCGTATTTTTCCAGCAGGTCGATGGGGTTAAGGACGTTGCCCTTGACCTTGCTCATCTTCTCGCCGTTTTCATCGCGGATCAGGCCGTGCAGGTAAACGTATTCGAAGGGGATTTTGCCGGTATCCTCGATGCCCATCATGATCATGCGGGCTACCCAGAAGAAGAGGATATCGTAGCCGGTCTCCATGACGCCGGTGGGATAGAAATATTTAAAGTCTTCAGTCTGTTTAGGCCAGCCGAGGGTGGAATGCGGCCACAGCGCGGAACTGAACCAGGTGTCCAGCACGTCTGGGTCCTGGTGGATATTCGTCGAATCGCAGTGTGAGCATTTGGTCGGAGTCTCGACTGCTACCGTTAATTCATTGCAGTGGGAGCAATACCAGACGGGGATCCTGTGACCCCACCAGAGCTGGCGGCTGATGCACCAATCGCGGATGTTCTCCATCCAGTTAAGGTAGACCTTGGAGAAGTGGTCCGGGATAATCTTGATCTGCCCGTCATTCACTACTTTGATGGCCGGTTTGGCGAGGGGTTCCATACGCACAAACCACTGCTTGCTGACGATAGGTTCGACAGTGGTGGTGCAGCGCTGGCAATGGCCAACGGAATGGCCGTAAGGATCGATTTTTATCAGTAGTCCCAGCTTGTCCATATCTTCCACGATCTTCTCGCGGGCGACCAGCCGGTCGAGGCCCTTGTAGGGGCCGGAGTTCTCATTCATGGTGGCGTCACGGTTCAGCAGGTTAATAGTGGCGAGGTTGTGGCGCTGGCCCATATCGAAGTCCACGGGGTCATGGGCGGGAGTGACTTTGACAGCGCCGGTGCCGAAGGCCGGGTCAACGGCTTCATCCGCGATAATGGGGATTTCGCGGTTCATCAGGGGCAGCATCAGCTTCTTGCCGATCTTGCCGTCATAGCGCTTATCGTCCGGGTTGACCGCCACGGCGGTATCGCCCAGCATGGTTTCGGGGCGAGTGGTGGCGACGATAACAAATTCATTGGGGTTATCGGCGTAGGGGTATTTCATATACCAGAGATGTCCGGTGACATCCTTGTGGTCTACTTCAAGGTCGGAGAGGGCGGTGCCGCAGCGGGGACACCAGTTGATGATGCGTTCGCCGCGGTAGATAAGACCCTTATTGTACAGGTTGAAAAAAACGGTGCGGACGGCGAGCGAAGGGCCTTCATCCAGGGTGAACATCTCGCGGGACCAATCGCAGGATACGCCGAGGCGCTGGTGCTGTTCGGTGACGGCGTGGCGGACTTTGCCTGCCCATTCCCAAACGCGCGCTTCGAAGCCTTCACGGCCGAGGTCAAACCGGCTTTTCTTTTCTTTGGCCAGCATCCTTTCGACGACCACCTGCGCCGCGATGCCGGCATGGTCCACGCCCGGCAGCCAGAGGGTGGGATCACCCTTCATGCGGTGCCAGCGGGTCATGATGTCTTCCAGGGTGGCGGTGAGGGCATGCCCCAGGTGGAGTTCGCCGGTGATGTTGGGGGGCGGCATGATGATAACGAAAGGCTTTTTGGCGGGGTCGATAACGGGTTTAAAGTACCCCTCGGTCATCCAGAATTTGTACCATTTCTGTTCCACAAGTTTGGGTTCATAGGCCTTGGGGAGTTCGTCATTTACGTTGGGTATTGTCATTATGATTCCTTTTAATAGATTAAGTTTTTAGTTAGCTTTTTAAAATTTAATGTTGAATTAAATGTCATTCCAGCGAAAGCTGGAATCCAGGTCCCACATTAATTTCCGACTATCTCTTGATATAAATCTTTCCATTCCGGATTGATTTTTTCAATCAATTCTATTTTCCATTTGCGATGCCAAAACTTGAGTTGTTTCTCCCTCAAGATGGCAGACTGGGCACTTTCAGTTTCTTCGAAGTAAACCAGGTCATGTACAGAATACTTTTTTGTAAAACCCTCTACAATATTATTTTTGTGCTGATAAACTCTTTTAACGAGGTCGTTAGTTATACCAATATATAAAGTACCATACGGTTTGCTGGCCATTATATAAACATAATATTGGTTCAACCATTAAACCTGGATTCTGGCGAAAGCCAGAATGACAGAATTATTTATTAATTATTCCCACTATCTTCCCTACCACCCGTTCCGCTACCTCCCGCTTGGACATGAGCGGCAATTCTTCAGTTTTGCCGGCGCGGTCAATTATCGTGACGCGGTTGGTGTCCACGTCAAAGCCGCAATCAGTTCCTGTAATATCGTTCGCCACGATCAAATCAAGATTCTTTTCGGCCAGTTTGCGGCGGGCGTTCTTCAACAAATCGGAACTTTCC
>JANYKH010000165.1 GCA_025358235.1 Chloroflexota bacterium | reverse complement strand
TGTCCATCACCTGGGAAGTAACCGGCGGCCCTGACGCGGGCAAGTTTACTTTCTCGGAAAATGAAAGCAGCTCAGTGGATTCCAAAGGCCGGCAGATGCTCTCTGCCCTCAATTACCGGGGTGAAAGCTTCGGGCCGAAAGAGGGTAGCATGACCACCGCGCTCATGCAGTATACCGTCGGCGGCTGGACCTATATGGAAGGAACTTCCGGTCCGGCCGGTGATGTGTGGATGAAGGCCAAGCTCACTGACGGCCTGTGGACTTCACATAACCAGCTTGTTCAGCAGGTGGGCCTTCTGAAAGGGGCCACTGCCATTACCCGGTCCAAAACTGAAACTGTTGACGGCGTTGAAACTCAGGTATTAAAGATAACACCGAGCACTGATGCGCTGTCCAAGTGGTTGGTATTTCAGGCGCAGGGCATCGGTTTTCCAATGTCTTCATTCAACCTGCCGGATTCGCTCAAGAATATCTCGGTCACCGCCTGGGTAACCGGGGACACCAATCTGCCTTTAAAAATTCAGGCCAGCTCAATGATTGAACTGCGCCCCGGCGATTTACCTGGCCTCTCCAATGACTTTGAAAAATTAACCATTGACGTCGAGTGTCAGACCAGATTCTTTGACTACGGCAAGCCTGTCATCGTCGCTGCCCCTCAGAAGGCTTCCACCGCCCAGGAAATTACCACCGGACGGCTGGGACTCACTGAATATCTGAACTACCGCCCCACCCCTCCCGCCGCTCCCCAGCCTACTCCCGCCGCCTCAGCTACCCCCACTAAAGCGGCCCAGCAGTGGCCTTCTGCTCCCCCCATGAGTATTGATGCCGCCAAAACCTATCTTGCCACTATCAAGACTAATTATGGTGACATCGTGGCCGAGTTATATCCTAAGGATGCCCCCCTCGCGGTAAATAACTTCGTTTTTCTGGCCCACCAGGGCTTCTATGACGGCACGAAGTTCCATCGTATCGTCAAAGATTTCGTCATCCAGGGCGGCGATCCCACTGCCACCGGCAACGGCGGGCCCGGTTACAAGTTCCCTGACGAACCAATCACTAAAGATTACATTCCCGGCACCCTGGCTATGGCCAACGCCGGTCCTAATACCAACGGCAGCCAGTTCTTTATTACGCTGGCTGACCTCACCGGCAAGCTGCCCAAGAATTACACTATCTTCGGCCGTGTCGTCCTTGGACTGGATGTGGTCCAGAAGATCGGCGCCGTGCAGGTAGTGACCGCCCCCAGCGGGGAATTTTCCCGGCCTGTCGCGGATGTTCGGGTAGACAGCATCACTATCCAGGAAAAATAACTAGAAGCCATAAAACCCCGGTAAATTTTGAATTATTACCTCATCCGGCCGCGGTTGGGTGAGGTAATTTTTTGCCCCTGATTCTTATTCTCTTCTTTCTTGCGCGTTGCTGGCTTCCTTGCATTTATGTAGTAAGATGAGAAAACTGAATATGTTCGGAAATGATATTTATGGATAATTTTACGCCGGAAGAATTGGAAGAAGCTCTCCGTGCTGTAAATTCAACTATAGGCAAGTGTGAGAAAGTATTGCCAAAATTGAAACCGGGAACTCCTCAGCACACTCTGCTTACCCGCAGGATTAAGGCTCTCTATATATCATCATCTTTGATCGAGCAGGCGCTGGAGAGCCGGAATGAACAGGGCGGTTCAGCCCGCAGCTAGTCTTATTTTTCGTTGGTTCGGTTATCCCCCTCCCCCCCGGGTGTATAATATTCTCAAGGTTGTGTTAGTTTATGTTTAATATCTTTTCTGCCGTCATCCTCGCCGCTGTCGTTCTTGAATTCGTCCTCGATACGGTCGCGGATATGCTTAACCTTCGCTGCCTCAATAATCCAGTCCCTTCCCAACTCCAGGGCCTTTATGACCCCGCAGCCTACCAAAAATCCCAGGAATATACCCGCGTTTCTACCCGTTTCGGCTTTATCAGCCGCATCTTCCGCCTGGCCCTGCTGTTAGTTTTCTGGTTCGCCGGCGGCTTCGGCTGGCTCGAGGGTCTCGTGGTGGGGTGGGGTTTCCCCGTCATCGTCAGCGGCGTGCTTTATATCGGCATCCTGCTCACCGGTTATGAAATCATCACTCTGCCGTTCGGTATCTATGCCACCTTCGGCCTTGAGGCCCGTTTCGGCTTTAACAAGACCACCCCCCGCACCTATCTCGCCGACCTCTTAAAAGGCGCCGCCCTCGCTGTCGTCCTCGGTGTGCCGCTGCTGGCCGCCGTGCTCGCCCTCTTTGAATACGCCGGCCCCTGGGCCTGGTTCTACTGCTGGGTCGCTGTCACGGTCTTCCAGGTGATTGTCCAGTTCGTCGCTCCTACCTGGATTATGCCCCTCTTCAACAAATTCAAACCTCTCCCCCCCGGCGACCTCCGTGACGCCATCCTCGCCTACGCCAACTCGGTGCAGTTCCCCCTCAACAACGTTTTCGTCATGGACGGCTCCAAACGCTCCACCCGCGGCAACGCCTTCTTTACCGGCTTTGGCCGCAACCGCCGCATCGCCCTTTTTGACACCCTTATCGCTAAACACACCGTCCCGGAGCTTGTCGCCGTCCTCGCCCATGAAATCGGCCACTACAAGAAAAAGCACATCATCCTGGGCATGGTATTCGGCATCGTCAACACCGGCGTAATTTTCTTCTTGCTCTCGATCTTTCTCCGCAGCACCGGCCTTTACCAGGCCTTTTACATGCCGGATTACCCTATCTACGCCGGTCTGCTGTTCTTCGGCTTCCTCTACGCCCCGCTGGAACTCGCGCTGTCACTCGTCATGAACAGCGTTTCCCGTCTCAACGAGCGCCAGGCGGATCGCTTCGCTGCGGAAACTATCTCCCGCCCCGCTGATCTCGCCGAAGGCTTGAAAAAGCTATCCCGTGATAATCTTGCTAACCTCACCCCCCACCCCTTTTACGTCTTCCTCCACTACTCCCACCCACCCCTCCTTGAACGTGTCCGGAATATCGAACAAG
>JANYKH010000161.1 GCA_025358235.1 Chloroflexota bacterium | reverse complement strand
GATCGATGTCAACAAAATCGATCTGATGAAATGGTAGTAATAAGGAAGTAGTTGTTTTTGAAGTCGATGCAAATGTGGGTTGAAGTTAAGAAAACGCACACCCTGATGATCGCGGAGATGTGGAAAGAACTCTTCGAAGGCGAAGGCATTCCCGCGCGCATCATGCCTGAAGTCGGACTGCCCATCGGGCAAGAAATCGCTAACTATTCCGTGCTGGTGCCGAAGGATAAAGAGCACGTGATAACGGATATTTTGAGGAAACTATGATACCTAGCGGACTGGTCTGGGCAATTTTCCTGTTGCCCGTAGCGTCATTTGCGATAATCGCGCTGCTGGTGAAGCCGTTTGTTAAGCCGGACTCACGCATTTCCGGCTACATACTCATCGGCGCGCTGTCTCTGGCCGTGGCGCTGGCCTGCTGGACTTTAATGTCTGTGATGAACACCCCGGAGCACGTGCTGCCTGTCCCCGATATGACATGGGTAGTCATCGGCAGCACCTCTATCCATGTCGGTCTGTTAATTGATCAACTGAGCGCACTGATGCTGGTGGTAGTTACCATCGTCAGCTTGATGGTGCAGATATACTCTCAGGGTTACATGCACGGCGATGCGGGTTATCACCGCTATTTCGCCTGGATGTCCCTCTTCACCGCTTCAATGCTGGGTCTGGTGATGGCCAATAACATGGTCTTCATGTTCGTCTTCTGGGAAATGGTCGGCGTCTGTTCTTACCTGCTGATCGGCTTCTGGTTCCACCGCCCCTCCGCCGCCAACGCCGCCAAGAAGGCTTTTATCGTTACCCGCATCGGCGATTTCGGCTTCCTGGCCGGAATCCTGATTTTATACGCCAACACCGGCACCTTTGATACTACGACCCTGCACAACCTGGCCCTGACCGGCGCACTGGCCGGCTCGACGCTCACCTGGGCGGCGATCGGCATATTTGGCGGGGCAGTCGGTAAATCCGCCCAGTTCCCGCTGCATGTTTGGCTGCCGGACGCCATGGAAGGCCCCACCCCGGTCTCCGGCCTGATCCACTCCGCCACGATGGTCTCCGCCGGAGTGTTCATGGTGGCCCGCATGTTCCCGCTATTCATCAACTCGGCAGAAGCGATCATGGTCGTGGCCGTCATCGGCGCGTTTACCGCCATCTTCGCCGCGTCCATGGGCCTCGTTTCCAACGATATAAAACGCGTCCTCGCCTACTCCACAGTCAGCCAACTGGGCTATATGATGCTGGGACTGGGGGCGGTGGGACTTATCATTATCCATTCCGGCGAGAAAGATATAACTCTGGTCGCCGCTAAAGCCGCCACCGCCGTGGGCATGTTCCACCTCTTTAACCATGCTTTCTTCAAGGCGCTCCTCTTCCTGGGTTCCGGCAGCGTGAACCACAGCACCGGCACCTTCGATATGAGATTAATGGGCGGCCTGCGCAAGGCCATGCCATGGACTTACGCCACGTTCCTTATCGGCTCACTGAGCCTGGCCGGTATCTGGCCGCTCTCCGGTTTCTGGAGCAAGGATGAAATCCTGGCCGAGGCGCTGCACGCGCAGCCTGTTTTGTTTGTTCTGGCAATTATTACGGTCTTCATGACCGCCTTCTATATGTTCCGCGCCATTTTCCTGACCTTCCACGGGGAGTATAAGGGTGGCGCGAAAGAAGCGGCTCACGGAGCTCACGGCGCGCATGGGTCACACGGCCACATCCACGAATCTCCGATGGTGATGATCGCTCCGCTGGTTTTCCTGTCCATCCTCTCCATCTTCTCCGGCTTCTGGAATGTCGGCGGCGGCTTTAACGCCTACATGGGGGAAGGCGAAACCACGAGTTTCATCGCCGCGATGTTTGCCCCCTTCACCCACCCCCTGCCCATGATCGCACTGTTAGTGGCGCTGGCCGGTATTTTCCTGGCCTATGCGATGTATATTAAAAATTGGATTTCCGCGGAAGCGCTGGGCAGGGCCTCCGGGCCGGTTTACACCCTGCTTTCCCGCAAATATTACTTCGATGAGCTTTATGAAGACGTCATTGTAAAAAAGGTACTGCTCCGGGGATTTTTCGCTTTCTTCCGGCTGTTCGATGCCGGTTTTGTAGATGGGATTGTGAACGGGGCGGCCGCCACCCTGCGGGGCGGAGGGGCCGTTATCCGCCGCGCCGAATCAGGCCAGTTACAGCTTTACGGATTGGTGATCGGGGCGGGCTTTGTGGTTATTTTACTGGTATTTTTTATCGCGCGTTAAGAGTGGGGAGTAGTTAAAACTCGATGCTGTCAATAATACTATTCTTACCGGCGCTGGGGGCGCTGATTATCGCCCTCTTCGGACGCCAGGCCCGGTTTATCCGCTGGCTTTCAGCGGTGATGACCTTTATCCCGTTTGTGTTGAGCATCGGCCTGTTTGCGATGTACAACCAGACCGCCGGGGGCTTCCAGTTCCAGGAAAAACTGGCATGGATTCCGGCTCTGAACGCCAATTATCACCTCGGCGTGGACGGGCTGAGCCTGCCGCTGCTGGTTTTAACCACGTTCCTCGGCTTCCTGGCAGTGCTGATCTCATGGAAAATTCACGAACGGCCCCGCGAGTACTTCGCCTGGCTGCTCCTGCTTGAATCGAGTATCATCGGCGTGTTCGTCTCCCTCGATCTCCTGCTCTTCTTCATCGCCTGGGAAATCGAAGTCATCCCCATGTACTTCCTGATCTCGGTGTGGGGCGCCGGTCGCAAAGAATACTCCGCGATTAAATACGTTCTTTACACGCTGTTTGGCAGCGCATTCATGCTGGCCGGCATCCTGGCCGTCTACTTCACGACAGGCAGCTTGAGCATGGTTGACCTGGCCGAAAAGGGACTGGGCATGGTCCAGACCATACTGCCCGCCGCGGCCATTTTCTTCCTGCTTATTGTCGGCTTCGCGGTCAAACTGCCGGTCTTCCCGCTGCATACCTGGCTGCCGGACGCCCATACGGACGCCCCCACTGCTGTTTCCGTGATGCTGGCCGGGGCCCTTATCAAGATGGGCGGCTACGGTATGATCCGCGTCTGCGTCAGCTTCTTCCCGCAGG
>JANYKH010000189.1 GCA_025358235.1 Chloroflexota bacterium | reverse complement strand
GCCTCAGCCAAAGTGGCGGGTAGGGGTGGCTAGGCCGCAATCGCTGCTTTTGTTCAGTCCCGGGGTGGCGGGTGGGGTAAAGACCCTTCTGGGATTGGACAGGCCGCATTTGGGGCACCGCACCAGGTTGGTGTAGTCCGCGGGCTTCATAATCTTTTCGAATTGCTCTCCGCACTTATTGCATTTAAAAACGAATGTAGGCATTTTTTAACTCCTTCCCTTCAATCCCGGAATTAACTATCAATGATACTCGCAGTCAGCGAGCGTCTTTTTTCCATCTGGTCCGCGTGAACGTCTTTCAACAGCCGGATAGCGTCTGAAATCCTGCTATCGGCAAGGGAATAGTAGATGTTGGAGCCCTCACGGCGAGTATCCACCAGGCCGCGTTCCCGCATCAAAGCCAGATGCTTGGAGACGTTGCTCTGGTTCATCTGGAGGCGGCGCGCCAGTTCACCCACCGGCAGTTCGCTCTTGCCGAGCTCGTTGATGATCAATAGCCGGTTGGCGTCCGCCAGAATCTGGCAGAAGCCGGCATGTAAACGGTAAATTGCTACGCGATCCTGTTCTTCCAAAGTCTTCACCTGTGAATATATGAATAACTGGTCACATAGTTATTATGTGACGAATCGGGGGGATTGTCAAGAGACTTTGGATACAAATTTGATGAAAAGAGAGGTGCAGAAAATACCGAAACTGTTTTTAGCCGGGTGCGTAATCATATTTTCATCCTTCTCTTTGACATAAACCCCTGAAACCTGTTAACTTATTCATTATTCATGACTAATTTGCCGCAAAACGCCGTCAAACCATATGATACTCCCGAGTCTCCTCCCCCCATGACCTTTCAGTGGAAATATGTCCTTTTCCCCGGCCTTGTTTTGGTTCTTGCCCTGGCGCTGGTCTTTTTCTACTATGGTCAACTCCCCCCCAGCGTAGCCTATCACTTCGATGACGGTACGCCGGACCGGTGGGCCAGCCGTTTAATAGTTCTTCTTGTGGTGCTGGTACCGCAGTTTGTAGCGGCGGGCGCCGCTTTAGCCGTGGTAGGCATTATCGTCATGCTGGCCCGTAAGTTTAAGGGCGCGGACACCCGCCTCATGGGCCTTCTTACCATGCTTATGGGGAACATGATGGGTCTGCCACAGGTGGTCTTGATAGTCGCCATGCTGGACATCATCACCTATAATGTATATGGATTCCACGTGCCGTTTCTTATTACTTCGGTCCTTGTAATGGTGCTGGGAATTATAATCTTCACCTCGATATTTATGCGGGCCTTCCGCAGCCAGGGTTTAAAATGTAAATAGACGCCCTACCAACAAAGGGCGAAAACAAGGAGTTTAACATCATGGCAGAAGCCGGCAAAGTTACTATGGAAAAAATCGTCTCATTGTGCCAGAGACGCGGATTTATCTTTCAGAGCAGTGAAATTTACGGCGGACTCTCCGCCTGCTGGGATTACGGCCCGCTCGGCATCGAATTGAAGAGGAACGTTAAGGAAGCCTGGTGGCGCGCCAACGTCCAGCAGCGTGATGACGTCGTCGGCCTGGATACCAGCATTCTCATGCACCCGGACGTCTGGATCGCCAGCGGCCATGTGAAAGCCTTTGCCGATCCCCTGGTGGAATGCAAAGTTTGCAACCTGCGCTACCGCGCGGATGAACTTACTTCAAAAGTTTGTACTTCCTGCGGCGGCGAATTGACCGAACCCCAGATGTTCAACCTTATGTTCAAAACCCACTCCGGTCCCATTGAATCTGAAGATAACGTCGTCTATATGCGCCCGGAAACCGCCCAGGGCATGTTCGTTAACTTCGCCAACGTGCAGAACACCACCCGCAAAAAGCTGCCCTTCGGCATCGCCCAGATCGGCAAATCCTTCCGTAATGAAATCACCACCGGCAACTTTATCTTCCGCTGCCGTGAATTTGAGCAGATGGAAATCGAATTCTTCGTCAAGCCAGGCACGGACGAGCAGTGGTTTGAATACTGGGTTAACCAGCGCTTTAACTGGTATATCAACCACGGCATCAAGAAAGAGAGTTTGAAACTGCGCCCGCATGACAAAGAAGAATTGGCGCATTATGCCAAGATGTGTTCTGATGTTAATTTCCTGTTCCCCATGGGCTGGGGCGAGCTTGAGGGCATCGCGGACCGTGGCTCCTTTGATCTGACCCAGCACATGGAGCATTCCGGCAAGAGCCTTACCTACTTTGATGAAGAGACCAAGCAGACCTTCGTGCCGTGGGTCATCGAGCCTTCGGCCGGGGTTGACCGCTCCGTGCTCGCTTTCCTGTGCGATGCCTATGCTGAGGAACCGGATAAAGACGAAATCAGGACTGTCCTGCACCTGCATCCCGCCATTGCCCCCGTTAAAGTGGCCGTCCTGCCGCTGAGCAAGAAAGAACCCCTCGCGGAACTGTCACGCAAAATATACGCCGACCTCCGGCTTAACTGGGCCTGCCAGTATGACGATGCTCAAAGCATCGGCCGGCGCTACCGCCGTCAGGATGAAATCGGTACACCTCTCTGCGTCACGATCGACTTCCAGTCGCTGGAAGACAAACAGGTCACCATTCGTGAACGGGACTCGATGGCCCAGATAAGAGTCGGCATTTCGGAACTGGCAGACGCCATCAAAGACAAACTGAAACGGTAGGCTTTAATTGTCATTCTGGAAGGAGTCCCGACAGAATCGGGACGACTGAAGAATCTCCGGGCGAGGTGCGGTCAGGTTCAATACCTCCCCAGCCCTGAGATGCTTCGCTTCGTTCCAGCATGACAACTTGGGAGTTGGTTAGGGTTGATTAAATGAGAATCCTGCATTTCGCAGATCTGCACTTGGGCGTTGAGGCATACGGCAAACTTGATCCCCAGACCGGGCTTTCCACCCGGCTGGGCGATTTTCTGACCGCCTTCGATAAGCTGGTAGACTACGCTGTCAACAACGACGTCGACCTGGTGCTTTTCTGCGGCGATGCTTATAAAACCCGCGACCCCAGCCCCACCCAGCAGCGGGAGTTTGCCCGGCGTGTCGGTACCCTCGCTTCTAAGGGCATACCCGTCTTTTTACTGACCGGCAACCATGATGTGCCGAATGCAGATAAACGCGCTACGGCTACAGAAATCTTTGATACCCTCCAGATCAAGAATGTCTATTTTTCCAATAAACCGGAAGTACAGATCATTCAGACAAAACGCGGACCTATTCAGATCGCCACGCTGCCCTGGATACGGCGTGGGGCATTGCTGGCACGTGATTCTGCTAAAAACCTGACCCCGGAGCAGGTCAAGCTGGAAATCCAGCGCATCCTGACCTCCATTGTGTCAGATCACGTGGCGAAAATTGACCGCGCTATCCCCGCCATTCTTGCCGCCCACGTCTGGGTTTCCGGCGCTACCACCGGGTCGGAAAAGTCGATGTCCATCGGGGAAGACCCCGCCCTTTTGAAAAGCGAAATTGCCAACCCCGCCTTTGACTACGTGGCGGTGGGTCATATTCATAAACACCAGGTTTTTGATACCAACCCGCCCGTCGTCTATTCCGGCAGTCTGGAACGGGTGGACTTCGGCGAGGAAAAAGATCCCAAAGGCTTTGTCGTCATCGATATCGAAACAGGGGCTGATGGCAAACGCCATACCAGTTTTGAGTTTCACCCTTTGGACGGCCGCCGCTTTCTGACAATAGAAATTAAGCTGAATTCCGGAGAACTTTCTCCGGCCGCCGCCGTGCTGCAGCAGCTCGGAGATTACCGGGAAAGCGCCGCCAACGCCATCGTGCGCCTGACCATCACCATGCCCGCGGAAATGGAACCGTTTATCCGCGATAACGATATCCGCAGTTTTCTAAATGACGCCCACTATTTGGCAATCAACCGGGATATAAAGCGCGATGCCCGCATCCGCCTTACCGGTCCCGCCGGGCAGGGAACTCCGGAGGACGTGCTGAAGCTCTTCCTGGAATCAAAATACCCGCCGGAGAAGGCCGCTTTTTTGCTGGAATACGGCCGCATACTGATTACTGAACGGAATCAGGTAGGATAAATGCCCAAAGAAAACAGGAATAACCGGGAAGAAGAGCGCGTACTCCGCGAGTATCCGAACTCAACCCGTTTGCTGGTTGATAATCAGGTAGAAGCGGTTGGCAACCTGGTCTTAAGCACCCGCCGGCTGGTCTTTATCAACGCCATCGATCCCAGCCCGGAAATGCTCGAGAAAATGCGGGAAATGGGTAAGGGATCGGTATCGAAGTCGTTAGATTTTGTTCTTACACTGCACAAAGATAACTTCCAGATACCGCTGGAAAGAGTCACCAAAGCGAAGATCTCTGGTTTTATTTCGCTGCCGGTGCCCCGTTACTCCCTCCGCGTGGAGTACCTGGACAAGAATTCTAATCCGCGCTCGGCCACTTTCC
>JANYKH010000183.1 GCA_025358235.1 Chloroflexota bacterium | reverse complement strand
CTGTTTCTCAACCTCAAGTTCCACCGGCAGTCCGTGGGTATCCCAGCCGGCCTTGCGGGGGGCGTAATAGCCCTTCATGACCTTGTAACGGGGGATAACGTCCTTGAAGGCGCGGGCGAGGACGTGGTGGATGCCGGGGTTGCCGTTGGCGGTGGGGGGGCCTTCAAAGAGGGTAAAGCGGGGGCCTTTTTCGCGAGCCTCGATAGACCGTTCAAAGATGCGGTTATCCTTCCAGAATTGAAGGATTTCTTCTTCCAATTTGGGGTAGTTGACGCGGGGTGTAACCGGTTTAAACATTTATTATGCTCCTTAGAGAGTAGGCATATCTTTTATTTTACTATTGACACCACGAATCTTTATGTTAACTCTCACCTATTTTTGGCAAACAAAAAAGTCCCGTCATTAGGGACGAGACTTTATTCCCGCGGTACCACCCTATTTTCCTCCCAGAGGGAGGACACTTACAGAGCACTAACAAAATGCCCTCGTCAGGATCACGGCTGACAGGCCCGGCCACGCTTACTTTACCTTTCAGCGGGCAGCTCCGGAGTGATTTTCAGGGCGGCGGTTTACGTCTGCTTACACCGTACCAGACTCGCTTGGTACCCGTTTAGCCCTTACTCTTCTCCTTCTGCGCTTTTCAAAAAACCCGGGAGGTCAGACCTAACTGACGGACCTCTTGGGCAGGATGCAAACTTTACGGGTTTCTCCGAGTCCGGTACTTTCAGTAATTACATCCGGATGATCGGCAAGAGCGAGGTGCACGACGCGGCGTTCAAAGGCGGACATGGGCTCCAGAGAGAACGGGGTACCTTTGACACGAACCTGTTCGGCCATGCGCCAGGCAAGGGCCCGGATAGCTTCATAATGGCGCCGTTTATAGCCATTGACATCAACAACCACAGGCAGTTTTTCCTGGGTTTTAGTATCCAGCATGATGCGGAGGAGATGCTGGAGAGCGGACAGTGTCTGGCCGTGCCAGCCGATGAGAATCCCCAAATCTTCACCCTCAATATCGAGCGTGACGGTAGGTTCAGCATCTTCACTGGATTCCGCCGGCATTTCCGTAGAGGGAATGACTGACGCCTTAACATCGAGGCGGCGCAGCAATTCCTGCAGGATTTTCGCCGCTTCCTGGACTACTTCGTTTTTATCGTTAGTAAGTTCCATTTTACCCCTCGATACGGTGAGCCAGCTTTAAGACTTTTTCTCGCCGTCTGAATCGGTTTTACCGGACTGCAGTTCATTGCGTTTGGTAAACCGGGTATCCATGGTGGGGGTGTTACTGACAACCTGCTTAACAGGGATAAGCTCGCCCCAACCAGTGATCCTGTACTGGATGCCGATAGAGAAAAGGTTGGAGACAATCCAGTAAAGCGCCAGGCCGGAAGGGAACTGGAGCGTGAAGAAAGCGAACATAAGAGGCATCATCCACAGCATCATCTGGTTCTGCTGACGCTGTTTGGGATCAGTGCTGGTGATGGTGACCATCTTTTGCTGGACCCACATCGAAGCGCCTACCAGGATGGGCAGGATAAGGAATTTATCAGGGGTGGCCATATCCAGCCAGAGGAATGAGGGGTTTAAAGGCACGGAGGCGTATACCACCGGCCATGAAGTGTAAAGGTGGAGGGAAAGGTTCATAAAATCTTCCGGCACGGCGGCCAAAGCGCGCACGATAGCCTGGAAGAGGGCAATCCAGATAGGGAACTGAATCAGCATGGGGATAGCGCAGCCGGCGGGGCTGATGCCGGACTCTTTATAGAGGCGCATCTGTTCTTCAGCCAGTTTCTGACGGTCACGGGCGTACTTTTTCTGAATTTCCGCCATCTTGGGCTGCATCGCCTGCATGGCGCGGGTGGACTTCAACTGTTTGACAGTTAAAGGTAAGGTAGCCACGCGGATAATCAGAGTCAGCACGATGATGGCCAACCCGAAGTTATTCAGCATGACGCTGCTGATTATGACCAGGACGTTAATCAGCGGTGAAAGGATTACCAGATCCCAAATTTGCCCTATACCAGTCAATTTACTGACCTCACGACTTCTATTTCAGGCTAAGATTCCAGAGCTTGGTGCCGTTCTGCGCATCGACAGCGTAGAGGACATCATTATCGGTGTGGACATAAATGATGCCGTTCCCTGCGCTCAGGGGGGCAGTGACTTTCTCGGTAAATTCGGCAAGTTGCCGACGGGTGTTGGTGGTGGTATCGATGGAATACATAACCGCGCGGTCAGGCGTGTTGGGAACGGAACTGGAGATCACGACAACCGAGTTGTTAACCATGACCGGAGATGAGGATACCGGAGCGTCCACGCTGATCTTCTGGACAAGCGTGCCGTCCGTAATTTTCAGGACATATACATTGCCGTCCCGGTTGGGCGCGTAGACGTTTTCACCGGCGACGATGACATCCGCCCAGAACCAGTTCTCCGCCATGGCGGAACGCCATTTGAGGGAACCGTCAGCGGCGTTGATGGCGTAGCAATAACGGTCGAAGGCGCCAAAGTAGACCACGCCGTTCTTAACGACGGGGGAGGCTACCATTGTACCGTCAATGGCCCGTTTCCATTTCTGGACGCCGGTGTCAGCATTGATAGCGTAGATATTTCGATCAAAAGAACCGATAAAAACGACGCCGTTATCGACAATGGGGGTAGCCCATATTTTGTCACCGGCTTGGAATTTCCACTTTAAATCACCGGTAGCGGCGTCAAGGGCATAAACTTCGCCTTTTGAAGTGCCGAAGTAGATATTGCTGCCGGAGACAAATATACCGCCCACGATAGGGGCGAGATATTCCGAACGGGGGTAGAGCCATCTTTCCTGTCCGCTGGAAGCGGTCACGGCGATCACCTTACCATCGTAACCGGCGATGTAAATAAGGCCCCCAATCGTAGCGGGAGTACCATAAATAGCCACGGGGAGAGAAGAACCGCTACAGCTTGGAATAAGTGCATTGATGCCCGAGGGTGCGGGAGCAAGCACCTTGTAATCCGACCAGTTACGGTTATGGGTGGTGATGTTAATGGAAGCCAGTTTACCCTCAAGAGTGGCGACGTATACATCAGCCTGGGTCACGGCAACGCCGGACCAACCCCTGGCCACCGCACCGGTGCTCTGACAGCCAACAAGACTGAAAAGAACCAGCGCCGCAGCGGCTACAAACACAATCTTTACACGTTTCAAATGCATGAACACCTTCCGATTTTTGTCCGCGTTATCTAAATGTTTCGTGATATTTTCAGTAAACTAGTGTTCCGGTACGGGGTCATAACCGCATTCATGCCAGGGATGGCAGCGGGCAATCCGTTTTAAACCCATCCAAATACCCCGGAAAATGCCAAAGCGCTGGATAGCTTCATAAGTGTATTGAGAGCAAGTTGGCAGATAGCGGCAACGCGACGGGGTGACCTGCGAGAGGGTTGACTGGTATATTTTAATTAGCCCCAGAGCAAGTCTTTTCATAATCCTTTGACAGTACCCCGGCCCGCATCAATAAACTCTTTGTCACCGGCGCGATTACGGAGTAACTTTGGGTGGCCACCGGTGGCCGCGCGATACACACAATATCCCATCCCGGCTTCAAACATGCTGTTCTCAGAATCTCGCGCAACAGGCGCTTGATACGGTTACGGGTAACTGCGTTACCAACTCTCCGGCTGACGGAAAAGCCGAACCGGGAGTATTCAAGTCCATTAGGCAGGGTTTTCATCACGAGCAAAGGGTGAGCCCACGAACTGCCTTTTTTATAGACAACCTCAAATTGAGCTGTCCTGGTAAGATATTGTTCTCCCTTCATGACAGCCCACCTTACCCGGTGCGGACTAGACTACGGTAATGCGCTTGCGTCCTTTAATACGCCGTAATCTCAAGACCATGCGGCCGCCGCGGGTGGCCATTCTTTTCAAAAAGCCATGTTCGCGTTTTCTGGGAATGCTTTTCGGTTGATAAGTCCTCTTCGGCACCTTGTTCCTATCCTTTCCCGCCGGAGCGGAAAGTAACCATCAAAATTCAGTAACTATCAGGAGCTGCGCAGGCCGATACCACCGGTCGTGCGGATATGATCCGGTACGTAAGGCAGCATGGCAACATGACGCGCCCGCTTAATGGCGGAAGACACCATGCGCTGATGCTTGGCACAAGCGCCGGTCTTGCGGCGGGGTTCAATCTTGC
>JANYKH010000174.1 GCA_025358235.1 Chloroflexota bacterium | reverse complement strand
ATGCCGAGTTTCCTATCATCGCTGAGGCGTTCCGTAAAAACAACATCAGCATTCTGGCCAGCGTAGACCGCTTTGACATCGTATCTCTGGCGACCCGCAAAGACAAAGGGATTCAAAATATTGCCGACCTCAAGGGAAAACGCATTGGCGTGCCGAAGGGGGCAGTGGCGGAATTCTATGTGGGCCGATTTTTGGACCTCAACGGCCTAGACTTAAACGAAGTAACTATCGTTAATTTACCTTTCCAGGCAGCGGTAGATGCCCTCCCTGGGGGAACCGCAGACGCTTTCGCCGTGCGTTTCAAAGACATTTCCCTGGTTAACGAACGTTTGGGCGGAAACGTATCGATTTGGCCATGCCAAAACGGCCAGATGGGTTATGACGTCCTGTCCGCGCGTAACCAATGGTTGGCGAATCATGCCGAGGCGGCAAAAAAGCTGATAAAGACGATGGAACAGGCCGAATCATATATGGCCAGTAAC
Source organism: Chloroflexota bacterium (assembly GCA_025358235.1). Classification (GTDB taxonomy): domain Bacteria; phylum Chloroflexota; class Dehalococcoidia; order Dehalococcoidales; family RBG-16-60-22; genus JACPQH01. The sequence goes on along the minus strand of JANYKH010000174.1, from coordinate 2,568 downwards.
CCGGCCGAGGCCAGGGCGATAATACAAAAACGCCTGAAATACGGTGAAGCCCAGATGAAGGCACTGGACACCCAGAACGCATATTCGGTCACACTTGACCGGTCGTTAATCGCCGCGATGGAAGACGAAGCGCGCTGGATGATCAAGAATAATCTCACCACTGAAAAGACCATCCCTGATATGGGAAAATACATTTACAAAGATGCCTTGAAGACGGTGAAACCGGAAGCGGTAAATATTAACTAGTAATGATCGTCTTGAACCCTTGAGAACCTCAAGAATTTTGAGACGGCAATTTACCCGTTCGCAGCAAAATAATCCACCCGCTTCCAGCCTCAAACTTGAGAGAGCGCCCCAAATCCCGTATAATATGAAATTGTTAATATAATATTCTTGTTGTACGTATGTGCGCCTGTGGCGATTTAAAAACTAATGGAAATAAACGTAGCCCAACTTTTGAAATCCCCGATCGGGACCACCCGCTCCTACAAAGTAGACGAGGAAGTGGAGTTTGAAGGGGAGACTAACCCCCACCCCGTAAAGGGTGATGTCAAACTTATACGCACACAACGCGGTGTCCTGGCACAGGCTAAAATTGAAATCCAGGCGGAATTGACCTGCAGCCGGTGCCTTGAGTTTTACCGGACGCCCTTAAAGCTGGATATTGAAGAGGAGTATATTCCCTCAATTGATGTTAACACCGGCGTCCCAGTAGAATCGCCGGAGGATGACAGCGCGGATAGCGCATTTCTCATTGATGAGCATCATGTGATAGATTTAACAGAGGCAATACGTCAGTACAAACTTCTAGCCTCGCCGATGAAACCACTCTGTAAGGAAACATGCCCCGGACTTTGTGTCCACTGCGGCAAGAATTTAAACGAGGGCAAATGTAATTGCCCTGATGATACCGACCCCCGGTGGTCGGCGCTAACTGAAAAGAAGTTATAGGAGTAAGATAATGGGACCTTTACCTAAGAAAAAAACGTCGGTATCAAGACAGGGACAGAGACGCAGCCATCTGGCGATGAAGCCTCAGGCTATTTCGGAATGCCCGCAATGTCACGCCCCGGTGCTATCTCACAAAGTTTGCCCCACCTGCGGCACCTATAAGGGCCGTGAAATTCTCAAAGTAGAAACTGCACCCAAAAAGTCCTAGTTCAGAACAGAGGGCAAGGCTAAAAGGCTGAGCCCTCTTATTTTATTCCCTTTTGGGCGAGGTGAGAGCATGACTCAGGTAGCCTATATTTTCCCCGGACAGGGTTCGCAATCCGTCGGGATGGTGCGCGACCTTTTTGACAGCATGGATTCGGTGAAGAAGATATTCCAGCAGGCCGATGATACGCTGGGATTTTCCCTCTCCAAACTGTGCTTTGAAGGCCCTGAGGAAGAGCTCAAGCTAACGATTAACGCGCAACCGGCGCTGCTGACCGCGGCTTATGTCTGCCTTCAGGCCACCCGTGAGATCAATCAGACCGCTCTGCCTGCCCCCAAATATGTGGCGGGGCACAGCCTGGGGGAATAAACCGCCATGCTGGCCGCCGGAATGCTTGATTTTCCTACAGCCCTGACTCTGGCCAGACTCCGCGGCAAGCTGATGTACGAAGCCGGCCTTCTTAAACCCGGCTCAATGGCCGCCGTCCTGGGCCTTGACGAAGCTAAACTGCAGGAAGCCTGCAGCGAAGCCGGCACCTGGATCGCCAATATCAACAGTCCCGGACAGATCGTTATCAGCGGGGAAAAAGCCAAGATTGAAAAGACCTGTGAAATCGCCAAGACGAAGGGCGCGGCCCGCTGCATCCCGCTCCAGGTGAGCGGCGCTTTTCACACCCCCCTGATGCAGCCTGCTGCCGACGGCATGGCTAAGAAAATCGCCAGCCTAACACTGAGGCCGCCTTCAGTCCCGGTAATCGCCAACATGACAGCCCAACCCCTCAGCACTGTGGATGCTGTGAAACACGAATTGCTGGACCAATTATGTCATTGCGTGCAGTGGCAAAAATCAGTGGAATTCATGGCGGCCAACGGCGTCGATACTTTTATCGAAATCGGACCGGGCAAGGTGCTCACCGGACTGGTGCGGCGCATCGCCAAAGACGCGAAGACGGTGAACCTCAGCGACATGGCTTCCATCAAGGCATTGACAGCCTAAAACGCGCGGTTAATAATTAAGGACATCCGGAAGGGGCGGTGGGGACACCTGCCCCCTTCTTTTTTAGAACAAATGGGGGTTACCCCTCACTCTAACTCTCTCCCGCGGCGGGGCGAGAGCAATAGAATGGAAATAGCCTTTGTATAGATTCCTGCTTACGCAGGAATGACAGTGAGTTACTTATGGCTAAATTAATTATTGATCAAAAAGAACATGAAATTCCGGACGGCTCCTCAATTGCAGAGGTATGTGAGAACACTGGCATTCCGTTTAGTTGCAACTCAGGCGTATGTGGCACATGTCAAGTGGATGTCCAAGAAGGTGCTGAGAATCTTGATGAATTAAACCAAGAAGAAAAAGATTTAGCCATGACCCGTAATCACCGTTTAAGCTGCCAATGTAAAATCCTTCATGGT
>JANYKH010000101.1 GCA_025358235.1 Chloroflexota bacterium | reverse complement strand
GCAAGTTCCTGAATAAGCCAATTCCAGATGGGATAATTGAGAAAGCACTGGATGCAGCTCACTGGGCTCAATCAGGCGCTAACGCCCAGCCGTGGGAATTTATCGTCGTTAAAGACAAGGCTACCATTAATAAAATGGCGGACATGATGGACTACCTGCGGATTAACACTGTCTGGCCCATCGAAAAAACCCGTATTCCCGAGGCCCGCCACCGGAACATGGTAGACGGCCCCGGCACTGCCCCCACCGGTTGGCGTGACGCGCCTGTGGTTGTGGTGATGCTGGGCGATCCGCGCACCACCCAGGCTTCCGTCCTGGTATCTCAGTATTTGCCGCATGAAGGTGGCACCGGCGCACATTCGTTAAAGAACATGGCTAATGCCACCCAAATCCTGCAACTCGCCATCGCTGCGGCAGGACTCGGGTCTCAATGGGCCAGCGTCAACTATGCGGTTGAACGTAAAATGAAAGAACTCTTGAACGTACCGGACGAACTAATTATCCATACTCTGGTGCCGATCGGTTATCCCGCCAAACCCTCCGAACCCGGTGTCCGCCGCGATATCAAAGAGATTATTCATTATGAAAAATACGACCAGGCGCGCGCCCGCAACGGCGAGGCAATTTTTGAATATCTGCTCAGCTTGAGGCGCCGCACACAATCTTCGTACAGCCATTGGAAGGCCGAGTCGAAATAGTCGGATTAGTTTTTAATAGTTCTGTTCGGAGCGATTCAGTTATAGGCCGGATCGCTCCGAACTTAGCCGCTAATTTAACCGAAAATTCAGTGAGTATACTCGTAAATAGTTAGGGAATGAACGTCTATGCTTCAAACATTAAAAAACAGCCCGAATATCAAACACCGTCAAATTGTAAAGGGCTATTTTGACTCCCGTGATAACTATCACAAAATTTGGTGGTTGTTAGTGCGCACCCGGCGCTTATTAATATCCGCCAGGGCAGATGAACTGGAAGAATTTGATATCACTCCGCCTGAAGCGGGTGTTTTAAGGGCCATTAAGTCAATCGGATACAAGTCTACGCCCATGATTATATCCAGGTATTTATTAAAACAGCCTCATACTACCGCCGGGTTACTGGAGCGAATGGAGAAAAAAGGGCTAATTCAAAAATCGAAAGATTTGGATTCAAAGAATCAGATAAGAATCGAACTTACTGAAAAAGGCGAAGCCGGTTTTGAACACACAAAAAAAGAACAGGCTATTAAGGAAATATTATCCACCCTGGATGATGAAGAATTAGAGGTATTCAAAACCTGCCTGGAAAAAATATTTTCTAAATCCTTCGAGCAAATGAAACTTAAGGACAAAATACTAACTTAGGTCTTTTACTGCTTGCTACCTTAGCATTTGATATTACCCGGCCCGTATATTATGTCTGTCTAAAGGGAGGATGGATGCAACGAGAAGGGGTTTGCATTATCGGATACGGTGAGACGGCCTATACCAACCGTGAAGAAAGAAGCCTTGACGTATATCTCGCGGAGGCTATGAAAGGGGCTCTGGACAACGCGGGTATAAGCAAAGAAGAAGTAAGGGGCATGGCTGAAGGCAGTATGTTCTTGCAAGAGTATACACCCCACCTCGCCGAGCGGTTAGGTCTGGAACTGGACTGGGTGCAACGTGTTGACTGCGGCGGGGCTTCCGGGATAGTCAGCATCCGGCGGGCGGCTGACGCTATTCAGGCGGGATCGCTCGATGTAGCCGTCTGTCTGTGTGGAGGCGCGCGGCATCTGCATCCTGCGGGACCCACCAGTTTATGGGCAAGGGATTATGTCGACCCTTTTGGGGCGGGGGGGCCTGCGGCGGCGATAGCCATTACACAGAGGGTTCATATGGCGAAGTATGGTACCACCCGCCAACAATTAGGCAAAATCGCGGTTTCCCAACGGGAAAATGCTCTCCTGAACGATAAAGCGTACTTCCGCACACCGCTGACAATGGAAGAATATCTCAACGCGGAGATGATCGCGGATCCGCTCGGCCTCTATGACTGCTGCCGGCGGGTGAATGGGGCAGCGGCTGTGATTGTAGCTTCAGAACGGAGAGCCAGGGAGTTAAGCGCGAACCCAATATACCTGGTAAGCGATGCTGAAAGAACTAATTTTCAGGCAAAAGAACAGCTGATAGACGGGACCTTGTCCGGATTTTCAGCATTCAGTGATGAATTATTCTCCAGAATTTCAAGGGAACAAATTGATTTTGCCCAGTTATATGATGGTTTTCCTTTCGTGGTATTAATGCAGCTTGAGGATCTGGGTTTTTGTAAAAAAGGGATGGGCGGCAGCTTCATAGATAGCCACGATCTCACGTATAAAGGTGACTTTCCTGTTAATACCGGTGGCGGACAGCTTTCATCCGGTCAGCCGGCCGGCGGCGGTTCACTACTTTTTGTAGCTGAGGCAGTGAGACAACTGCGGGGTGAAGCCGGACCGCGCCAGGTTAAAAATGCTAAAGCTGGTTTGGTTGGCGGACTTGGTTTGTTCAGTTACACATCACCTATCATGTGCGCGGCAGCAATGATTCTGGAAAGACGTTAAGAATAGTTTTAAGGCGGGGTTGTTATGCAGGCCGTTAAACCAAAATTGCCTTCCATGGTCGAACTAAACGACAGAACGTTTTGGGAAGGAGTACAAAATGAAAAGTTCCTTCTGCAAAGATGTTCAGATTGCGGGCGTCTACAATTTCCACCGGGGCCGGTGTGCCGGAACTGTTTCGGCTCCCACCTGTTCTGGGAACAGGCTTGCGGAAGAGGCACGATCTATTCCTTTACTGCGATACATGTTCCTGCCTCCCCATTTTTCAAGCAGCAGATTGAAACATCAGGTCGGCCGATTATACAGGCATTTATCGACCTGGAAGAACAAGTGCGAATAGTAAGCGAGATTGTCGATTGTGATCCTGGAGAGTTAAGATTGGGAGCCCGAGTCTCGCTGATGTTTCAAAAGATAGAGGGCACGGATTTTAAATTACCAAAGTTTAGAGTATCAGGCTAGAGGTTTTACTTACACAAGTTTTTATAAACGACGATATTGGAATTACACGCGGAGGAATTAGATGGCCGGAATTCTTGATGGAATAAAAGTAATCGAAATGGGACATGTCGTGGGAATCCCCGTGGTGGGCGGTATCATGGGAGATTGGGGTGCGGATGTTATTAAAGTAGAGCCGTTGACGGGAGACATGGCGCGCGGTTACCTGCGGACTTTCGGCGTCAACACCTTTAAAAAGTATGAAACCGGCGAAGTGAATTGGCCTTTTGAACTGCATAATCGCAACAAAAGAGGGATCGCCATAGACCTGAAGAAAGAAGCGGGGCGGGCGATTGTTGATAAGCTGGTAAAACAGTCGGATGTCTTCATTTCGAACTATGAAACGAGTGCTTTGCAAAAGCTTCATTTAGATTACAAAACACTTTCGTCAATCAATCCGGGACTTGTTTATGCTGTGATGAGCGGTTACGGTCCAAAAGGGCCCGATAAAAACGAGCGTGGTTTTGATTTTACCGCAGCATGGGCAAGATCCGGTATGCAATACACCATCGGCGAGCCCGGAGCGGTCCCCGCTCCCCAAAGGCCAGGTATGCTGGACCGAGTTACGGCGGCTCATGTTCTTTCAGGAGTTCTGGCGGCCCTTTTGCATAAAACACGCACCGGAAAAGGGGAAGAAGTCCAGGTATCTCTTTACCATTCCGCCGCGTGGATTATGTCATGGGACATTCAATTGGCGCTGCAAGGGACTCCCATGCCAAAACATGATCGTGTCCATGCTGCCAATCCCATATGGAACAGCTACAGCACCCGCGATAACCGGTGGTTCTGGCTGTGCATGAGCCAATCTGATGTTTACTGGCCACAGTTTTGCCGCGCCGTTGACAGGCTTGATCTGGTTAAAGACCCGCGGTTTGACGGGATGAAACTACGCGAGAAAAACTCTGCTGAATTGATCAAAATTATCGAAGAGATAATGGCGTCGCGTGACATGCTGGAGTGGGAGAAGCGGTTTAAAGAAAATCAATGTATCTTTGGGCGTGTACAGTCCCCATTGGAAGTAACGACCGATCCACAGGCCCTGGAAAACAACTTCTTTGCTCCGCTGGAACATCCCATTGCCGGGCCAATAAAACTGGTTACCACCCCGGTAGAGTTTACACAAAATCCAGCAACAGTAAGGACAGCAGCTCCGATGTTAGGGCAGAACACCGAAGAAATATTGATTGAACTGGGCTATGAATGGAAAGAAATTGAGGCCCTCAGCGAATCCGGTGTAATCCTTTAATTACACCGTTGTAAAAAGGGATTTTTTCAACCGCTGGTATTGACAACTGATTGTTAATATGAGAATATAGGCCAACATTCCTATTGGATACTCCCATACGAGTATTGCAACCTCATTGTCTCAGATAAATATTTACCGGCTTATTGGCATAAGTCATTCTCAATTAAATTCCATAAATCATTGAATGTTCTTTGGAGGTAACGGTGAAAGATTCTCAACCAAAGTCCTTAAGCCCTGCAGTGCCCGGCGCCCACCACAAAGCAGACAAATACAATTCGGATTACATTGTCGACCTTCTGACTGCCCTCAAAGTACCTTATATCGCGATAAACCCAGGGGCTACTTATTCCGGGTTGCATGATTCACTCGTTAACTACGGGGGCAAAGAAAGCCCCAAGATTATTCTGTGCTGCCATGAAGAAATCGCCGTCGCAATCTCGTGGGGATACAATCTGGTAGCGGAAAAACCAATGTTCGCAGCCGCACATGATCTGGTTGGCCTGTTACACGCCAGTATGGCTATTTTCAACGCATGGGTTGATAGAGCGCCTGTTTTTGTTATCGGCGCCACTGGTCCGCTCGCCGTCGAAAAACGGCGCCCCTGGATCGATTGGATCCACACGGCCATCGACGAGGGTAAAACCGTCCGCGATTATACCAAATTTGATGACACGGCGCTTAGCCTGCCCAGCGCAATTCATTCAATCACGAGAGCCTACCAGGCAATGCAGACCGAGCCTAAAGGGCCGGTTTATGTAGCGCTGGAAACCGCGATGCAGCAGGAACCGGCCGAGGGCGTTTGCGAAATGCCTGACGTTAGCCGTTTAGCTGCTCCGTCATGCTCGCAGCCGGCGGCAGACTGTCTGAATCAGATTGCCGACCTTCTTATTGCTTCCAAAACACCGGTGGTCATGGCGGATTATCTATCCATGAAACCGGGTGTAGTGGAAAAATTGGTGGAGTTAGCCAATTTACTTTCTCTGCCTGTGATTGACGGCGGCAGGATGTTAAGCTTTCCCAGTAATCATCCCCTGGATATGACCGGGGCCAAGGATGACGTTCTCGGCAAAGCGGATTTGATTCTTGGGTTGGATGTCTTCGATTTTTATCACAACACGGGACGTTTCAATTCGGAAACAATGGCGCCGGAATACAACATATCTTCAAAGGCAAAAGTTATTGATATTTCCCTACGCCAGGCATCTCTCAAGGGCTGGGCTCAGGACTACGGTAAACTCCAGGAAGTAGACGTAAACGTGGCGGCCAGCGCCGGTGCCACTCTCAGCCCCTTGATTGATGTTTGTCGGAAAAAAATTAAAGCCACCCCGGGAACTTCAGCGGTTATTGAAGAACGGGGCAAAAAATATGCGGCCGCCCACAACAAATTAAGGGCCCAATGGAAAGAGCAGGCTGAGAAATCCCGTTCTTTACCCAAAATCACGAAGGAATTACTTTCGCTCGATCTATGGGAAGCTGTACGGCAATATGACTGGGTGCTGATAAACAATGCCAACACCAAGTTCACCTATCCCCGCCAGCTCTGGGACATCTCTAAAGCCGATCAATATATCGGTGGAAGCAACGGCGGCGGGATTGGATACGGTCTGGGAAGAGCCCTCGGTGTGGCCCTGGCGTACAAGAATACCAACCGTCTGTGCGTAGATATTCAGCCAGATGGCGATTTAAACTTCGTTACCAGCGGTCTCTGGACGGCGGCCCACCATGAAATCCCACTCTTCATCGTTGTTTATAACAATAGAACTTACGGCAATACCAGAATGCACCAAAAAGAAGAAGCGGTCAGAAGAGGGCGCAATCCCGCCAACTGCGGATCGGGCAACGACCTGACCAATCCCAATATTGATTATCCGCTACTCGCCAAAGGCTACGGCGTACATACCCTAGGCACGATAGATAAGCCAGCTGATTTGCTGGCCGCTCTCAAAGAAGGCGCAGCTTACGTTTCCAAAAACAG
>JANYKH010000071.1 GCA_025358235.1 Chloroflexota bacterium | reverse complement strand
TTCAGGATCACGTTTCCGCCGGCGAGCCAGACAGCAGTGGAGGACTGCCATGCGGCGGCGAAGACGGTGGATGGTAGGAAGATGAGGGTTCCTGCCTCTTTTTTCACATTCCGTGTTCCGCACTCCGCGTTCCACGTTGTGATGTCGCGTTTCAGCCATTCGCGCAGCGAGGCTTCATCGTAACCTGCGAAGGTTGATCCGAGGCAGGCGCGGACCATTTCCGGCGAGTTGTGTTCACCGGTTTTATATGACATCGGCCTGGAAGCAGCTATCGGGGAACTTGCCTCTCAAACCCAGGAAAAGTTCGGCATTGAATGCCGGATGATAGAAGGCGGCCAGACGCGCCAAATCGATGAAGATCTCAAAGGCCTTCTTTTCAAGTGCACTCATGAGCTTCTTAAGAACGTGATCAAGCACGCCAGGGCAGAACACATCGTGGTGAGGATGTCTTATCAGGATAATATCGTCTTTATTGCCGTTGATGATGACGGCTTTGGGTTTGACGCGCGGATTCTGGCCAATGACAGTAATAAATCTACCGGCGTCGGCCTGTTCGGTATGCGGGAAAGGCTTCGCATGGTGGGCGGGGAAGTAGACGTTAGATCAGACCTCTGCGTGGGCACCAGTATCACGATTTCATGTCCCGTCCAGAAAAAATAGCCCAGGCTGGTCGGCCCGGGTAGCTTTTTCAGATACCCGGAGGGTTGTAAGTTTGTATGATGTTCTGGTAGTGGGCGCGGGGCCTGCCGGAAGTTCCCTGGCAGGGAGCCTTGCCGCAAATGGTCATTCTATCGCGGTAATCGAGAAACAGCCTCAATCAGGCTGGAAGACCGCCTGTACCGGCATCGTCAGCCAGGAATGCCGTGAGCGCTTCAACATTCCAAATACTTCAATTCTGCGGGAACTATCATCTGCCAGCCTTTTTTCTCCCTCCGGCGTCGTTCTTAATATAGCCCGCCCGGAAACTCAAGCCGTCATGCTGGATCGCACAATCTTTGATGCCTCGCTCGCGCGGAGCGCCGCCGGCCGTGGCGCCGAATATTTTTACAACACTGCCGCGGTTTCTTTCGAAAATAATTCTGACGGAATTACCACCCATGCTATTTCAGGCGGAAAACCGCGCTCTTTTACTTCAAGGTCCATAGTTCTGGCCTGTGGCTACAATCCGTCCATATTGCAGGCTGCGGGCCTGGGAACTTTCAGTGATTTCGCCATGGGGGTTCAGGCGGAAATTCCCGGTTCGCTCGATAGGGTCAACGTATTTTTCGGGCGTGACACCGCACCTGACTTTTTTGCCTGGGCTGCCCCAAGCCGTCCGGGCTATGTCCGGGGGGGGTTGCTCGCGCGGGAACACTCAGCCGTTTTGCTGCAGTCTTTCATTGGACGATTGCGGACCGAAGGAAAAATCGACCGGGAAAAAGCTGAAGTCAGCTTTGGTGCGATACCGCTGCATTCTTTAAAGAAAACTTATGGCCACCGGGTGCTGGCAGTGGGGGATGCGGCGGGGCAGGTGAAGCCGGTAACGGGGGGCGGCATTTATTTCGGGATGCTGTGCGCTGAACTGGCCGCACAAACGCTGCATTCCGCCCTTCAGGATGACAATCTTTCCTCCCGCCGCCTGGCAGGCTACGAACGGGCCTGGCGCAAGTCCATCGGCAGTGAACTGCAGACCGGCTACTGGGCCAGACGTATTTTCCAGCGCCTGAGTGATAAGCGCATGGATGCGATCTTTAACACCATGAAATCCAGCGGAATAGACCGGGCTATCCTGGAAAACAAGGAGCTTTCCTTCGACCGGCACGGCGCGCTGGCGCTGGCCCTGGTGGGCAACTCCATACTCTCAAGGCTGATGGGCGGAAAACGAGCCGGTGCGCATTTGACCGAAAAGGTCAAATAAAGTTAAAATAAGAAGATACGAAAAGATGGGGGTAGTATGACGAACGGTAGCCAAAAAATTGTCAGTCTCGGCGAAGGCGCCAACGAGTTCCTCTCCAACCTTTCCAAAGAAAAACGGGAAATCAGCCAGCAAGAAGTCTACAATTTCGTGAGATGGTACGGGCGGGAGCGTCCCTTTAACGGCCTCACTCCTCCGGAAATCGCCAACTACGCGGAAATATTATCCTCTTCAGATACTGATCAGAAACAGAAACTTGAGATCCTGCGCGCCTTTCTGGCCTACGCCAAGAAATCCGGCTGGGCCGAGATTAACCTGGGCGTCCACCTGAAAGCCAAAAAGAAACCCAATATGACCCCGGCTCAGAACGGCAACCCGGAAGTTATCAGTCTGACCGAACAGGGCCATAAGGACCTTTCGGTAGAGCTGGAAGAACTGAAGGTAAAACGTCTGCAGGCGATCGCGGATATGACCAAGGCCGCCGCCGATAAGGATTTCAGAGAGAACGCACCCTTCCACGCCGCCCGGGAACAGAAGAGTTTCCTGGATGGCCGCATCCGCGAGATCGAAGAAACCCTTAAACTGGCCCGCATAGTGGAATGTGAACTGAAACCCGCGCTTAAGACCAGCATCAGCGATACGGTGATGATCATCGATGTGATTTCCAAGCGCGAATTCAGCTACGCCATCGTCCACCCGACGGAAGTTGACCCCCGCAACGGCAAGATCTCCTGCGAATCGCCTATCGGCAAAGCGGTGATCGGGCGCGGCGAGGGCGAAGTGGTGGAAGTGCTGGCGCCCGCCGGCCGGTTAAAGTACCAGATCAAAAAAGTAGAACATTACCTCAGCTAGTAGTAGAATCTAGTGGTCCGATCATCGGGGTTCCCCCGGTGGTCGGGTTTTCAAGGGGCCGTAGTTCATTTGGGAGAACGCGTCGTTCGCAACGACGA
>JANYKH010000139.1 GCA_025358235.1 Chloroflexota bacterium | reverse complement strand
ATGAGCCTAGTTAAGGCTAACGTGGTAAGCAAAAGTGGTAAGCATTTGAAAAATAGTGCAACCAAGACAAACGCTCAGAATGTTGAAAATAGCTTCAAAAAGTTGGCTCCCGAGAAAGGATTCGAACCTTTGACCAAGCGGTTAACAGCCGCCTGCTCTACCACTGAGCTACTCGGGATTGTTTGAGGACGGCTTGCTTAGATGCAAACCGAAATTTATTATCCGTTTTTTTGGAAAATAAGTCAAGGCCCGATGCTGTAAAACAGCTATGGCATGCGCTCGACGTGGTGTTTATTTCCGTTTACTAAATAAATTTGGATAAATTAAGTATTGATACGGATTAACATAAATACCCTTTACCCTGTAGTATTCTTAATTGACGGCGCTTCATTAGTCTGAACAGGAAGGAGCTGACATGAGAAGATTCACTGCTTATCCCACCAAAACACCGGAAGTGGAAATTGAAATCAACCCTGAATTAAATAACGGATGCAAGCACCACTGGCGGATTGAGGTTGCTAACGGCCCCATAAGCAAAGGCGTGTGCAAAATTTGCGGGGTGTCGCAGGAATTTCACAATTCCCCGGAGAATAAACCTGCGGGAGTACGTTAGGCTTGCCAAATCTGGCGGCATATCACAATCGGTAAAATAGTTATAGAAGCGCAGGGGGGGCAAAAGCCCCCCTCCTCATTTCCCCACCTTCAGGTTAGACGGCGGCGATTTCCCCAATCCCAACTTGAACTCAGGCAAGTCAATCACAAATCACTTCCCTATTGATTTCTGCCGGTATTAAAGTCCAACAATCCGATTGTCATTGAATGAAAACAGGTGCATTAAGTCTTTGCGCCGCTTTGGTTTAATGATTATTGACTCCGGATCAGGCCGGTAATACAATGGGCACGGCCAAAACCGGGAGAGGTGAACGCGCCAAATGAACAAATATTATGATGTAATAATTGTGGGTGGCGGTCCCGCCGGTATCTTTGCCGCGCTTGAACTGGCGAAAAAGCCCGGTTTAAGCGTCCTGCTGGTAGAAAAGGGCAAGGACATCGTCAGCCGCATTTGCCCGGTGCGGGAAACCGGTAGTTCCTGTCTCAGTTGTTCTCCCTGTAATCTCGTCTGCGGGTTAGGCGGGGCCGGCGCTTTTTCAGATGGCAAACTGGTCCTCTCGTCCGTCACCGGCGGGCAGTTCCGGGACTATCTCAGTGAACCGGACGCAGATCAGCTTATCAAATACGTCGATGAGATTTACGTTAAATACGGCGCCCCTCTGGAACTTCATGGCATGGGTGAAGGGATTGACGAAGTACGGCGCAAGGCTGCCCTGGCAGAGTTGAAACTGGTGCCTTCGCCCATCCGCCACCTGGGCACCGACCACTGCTACGAAGTTCTCAAGGCGATGCGGGACTATCTATCCAACCATCTCGAGTTCAAATTAAGCACGATGGGCGAAAAAATCATCGTCGAGGATGGCAAAATTGGCGGCATAGAAACTCAAAAAGGCGAGGAATATCGCTGTAAATACATGGTCCTGGCGCCGGGGCGGGAAGGGGCGGACTGGCTTTCCCACGAATTCGCGCGCCTGAAATTGACCATGCACAACAACCCGGTTGATGTGGGGGTTAGAGTGGAAGTGCCTTCCGCCGTGTTAGACCCTCTGACCAAAATGATGTATGAGGTCAAACTGGAATACCTCTCCAAGAGTTTTGATGACCGGGTGCGCACCTTCTGCATGTGCCCCGGCGGTGAAGTTATCAATGAATCTACCGGCGGGTCGGACCCCGTCGTCACGGTTAACGGCCACAGCTATGCCGATACCAAAAGTGATAAGACGAATTTTGCCCTGTTAGTCAGCACTACTTTTACCCGTCCTTTCCATGAACCTATCGCTTATGGCAAATACCTCGCGCGACTGGCTAATATCCTCAGCGGGGGCGTTCTCGTGCAGCGCCTTGGCGACCTCATGAAAGGCCAGCGGTCCACGCCTGAACGCATCGCGCGGGGTCTGGTGCAGCCTTCACTGAAAAGCGCCACCCCCGGCGACCTCAGTTTCGTGCTGCCTTACCGCCACCTGACCGGTTTAAAGGAAATGCTCCTGGCGATGGATAATCTCGCTCCGGGCATCGCTTCAA
>JANYKH010000270.1 GCA_025358235.1 Chloroflexota bacterium | reverse complement strand
GGCCTGACGCAGCTTGCCGATGATCTGCTCTGGGGTATTGAATTTCTTTGGCATTTAACCCTCTCCTTTCGGTCACAGTCTAACATTAAGACTGGACTCGTTTAAGGGGGTCAGGTCAGCTTCCAAAGAAGCCGATATCGTCACCGGGCAGATCATGTACACCGATGGCGGCATTACCGCTCTCGGCCCTCCTGGCTGATCCCCAATTTAGACAATGTAATAGCCCGGCCGGGATTAAACCTGACCGGGCTATTTATTATAATCTAAGCTGGTTTCGTGGTGACGAATTCACGTTTATCGCGATGGCACAGAATTTGGGCGATGTGACGCCCCGTCATGGCACCGCTGGGTAATCCCCCACCCGGCGCCACCCATTGTCCCACCATATACAAGGAATCAAGCCCGGGCAAAGTTTTGCTCATGCGCAGCATGGCTACCTCCGGCGTGGGCAACCACCCCTCATAACTGCCTTGCCAGTTGCCGGTATACCGTTTGAAAGTTACCGGAGTTGAAACATCAGTCATTTCCACCTGAGCCGCTGCACCGGGGAATTTCATATCCAGAACTTTAATAGCTAGTTGAGCTATGGCTTCTTTTTTAGCGCGGTATGTGTTCAGGTCTTTTCGAATTTCAGCCCAGTAACCATATTCGGATTCAACCATCATAGTTACCAAAGTTTTACCTTTAGGCGCCAGAGTTGAATCAAAATTGTGAATACGCAGGGCGATGCCGTTTCTATCCTTGCCGCTAATTTCAACCGGTTCCGGCAGTGAAAAGTACGTACCTGAGATGATTTGCGGATAGTCTGAAAAATCCCGGTTGATTCCAAGACCCACGTAAACCAACGGTTTAAAAATAGGTAGATCATCATAATAACCACGAATTTTATTGTCGACGTATTTGCCATCGAGCCAATCAAAAACCGTGGTGTAGCCGTCCGCGGCAGAAATAACATAGTCGGCCCGTAATTCGCTTCCATCAACCAATCGGACCCCTACGGCACGGTCTTTTTCGACGATAATTTTAGCAACTTCGGTCTTGTATTTTAGTGTGCCGCCAAGGTCTAAATACCGTTTTTCCAGAGAATTTGAGACTTCCATGGAGCCGCCGATAATATAACCTGCCGCTTTTTTATGCATCCAGGCTATGGTAAACATTATCGCCATCAGGCTGAATTCCGGCGGAAGCCAGGTTAACCAGGCATTCCTCAATGTCGTATTTTTGAAGTTAGCGGCGAAGTCCGAAATAGACATTCTGCCCCATCTTTTCAACACCTTCATAAAGGGCAGCATCGTGGCCATCATTTTGGCGCCGTCCAGAGGGGATGATAACTCGGGCGCGTTTTCAACCGGCATGTCCAGTTTGATTAAATCCGTGAGGCCCCTACAAAATTCCTTTATAAAACGGACGTCCTCAGGGGAGATGGAAACCATGTGTTCTTCGAGCCGGTCGATGTTGGTAAAGATGTCTACGGTTTTATCTTTTTCAATGCGGAAAAGGCTATCCATGTAGAGGAATTTCTTGCCCTGGATGACGCCCAATTCTTCCCAAAGCTTGTAGAAACTCTGTTGGGGGGTGGAGCCTACAAACCAATGCAGGCAACCATCTACGGTATAACCCTTGCGGTCCCATGCCATGCACAGCCCGCCTGGTTTATCGCCCATTTCAAGAATGGTAGTCTTATATCCATTCATGCGCAGGTAAGCACCTGAACAAAGTCCCGCCACCCCTCCCCCGATAATCAGAACTTCCTTTTCCATATTTCCACCCCTGTCAGCTATTCTACCAAATTAAAACCACGACAGGCAGAGGGGATAGGCCGTCCGCGCGTCTATTTTACGGATTTAGCCAGTTCATCCAGGGCGATGTTAAGCTTGAGAACGTTCACTTTTTCCGCTCCCAGAACGCCGAACTGCGGGGGTTCAATCTGCCGCTCAACCAGGTCTTTTACTGCCTGTTCCGGGATTGCTCTCGCCTTGGCGACTCTGCCTATCTGCAAGCGGGCGCTTTCCGGGCTGATGTGGGGATCCAGGCCGCTGCCTGAGGCAAGTACCAGATCCGCGGGCACTGGAGCATCAGGAGCTAACCCGTTTTCCTGGCGAACTTTAGCCACACGCTCTGCGACTAACTGTTTAAGTTTTTCACTGGTGGGACCAAGGTTGCTGCCGGCGGCTTCTTCACCTTCGTAATCTCGCGCTGAGGGGCGGCCGTGAAAGTATATCGGGCTGGTAAAGCTTTGCCCAATCAGTTCGGAACCCACTACCTTACCATCCACGTATAACAAGCTGCCGTTTGCTTTTTCCGGCATGGTAACCTGCGCTATGCCGGTGATTATATAAGTGTAAGCCACCTGCCAGATGCAGATTAGCAGCATCAAGGCAACAGATACTTTTAGAGCTTTTATAGTTGTTTTCATATTTTGTTTAAGCCAAATGCAAAAAAGTAACGATAACGTCGATTATTTTAATTCCAATGAAAGGAGTTACCAGGCCGCCGATACCGTAGATCAACAAGTTTTGCCGGAGCAGCGCTTCGGTAGTAGCGGGTTTATAACTAACGCCCTTAATGGCCAAGGGGATACAGGCAGGTATTACAAGAGCATTAAAAATGATGGCCGCGAGTATAGCGCTTCCCGGGGAAGAAAGGCGCATGACGTTTAAAACATCCAGCATGGGGTATTCAAGGATGAAAAGAGCGGGAAAAATCGTGAAATATTTTGCGACATCATTTGCGATACTGAACGTGGTCAGCGCTCCCCTGGTCATCAGGAGTTGCTTACCTATTTCTACTATGTCCAGCAGTTTGGCAGGGTTGGAATCAAGGTCCACCATGTTGGCGGCTTCACGGGCCGCCTGAGTACCGGCGTTCATGGCCACCGCCAGATCAGCTTGAGCTAGCGCCGGCGCATCGTTAGTGCCATCGCCGATCATGGCTACCATGTGGCCGTCATTCTGGTACTTGCGTATCGCTTCCAGTTTAGCGCCAGGACTTGCCTGGGCTATGTAGTCATCGATGCCTGCTTCAGCGGCAATAGCCTGTGCGGTAAGCGGGTTATCGCCGGTAATCATGACGAAGCGAATACCAAGTTTGCGCATGCTGATCAAGCGTTCTTTAATGTCAGGCTTGACGATATCTTTCAGACGAATCACGCCTAATGGTTTGGCGCCTTCAGCCACCACCAGCGGTGTGCCGCCCTGACGCGATATGTTATCGATAGCTGCCTGAACGGCCTCGGTGAAGCTACCACCTTTGTCGGCAATATATTCCTTGACCGAATCACCGGCCCCTTTTCTGATTTCTCGTTTGCCGATATCAATGCCGCTCATGCGGTTAACGGGGCTGAATGGAATAAAAACGGAACCTTCAGGCGCGCGCATATCCTTGCCGCGGATACCCAGCGTTGTCTTACAAAGATCTACGATGCTGCGCCCCTCTGGGGTATCATCTGCCAGAGATGAAAGCATGGCTGCTTCGGCGACTTGTTCAATGGTCACACCATGGGATGGAATGAATTCTGTAGCCATACGGTTACCGAGGGTAATCGTGCCCGTTTTGTCTATTAAAACAAGGTCGACGTTGCCGGAAGCTTCGACCCCGCGGCCGCTAAGCGCAACGACATTGTTTTTAAGCATTCTTTCCATGCCGGCGATACCGATTGCCGGCAAAAGACCACCAATTGTGGTGGGTATTAGGCAAACCAGCAAAGCCATTAAAACGGCAGGCGGGATGGTTACGTTCAAATATTTTGCGAAAAATACGAGAGTCACGACCACTACAAGGAAGATTACCGTTAAACCCAGGAGGAGCAATTCCAACGCTCGTTCGTTGGGAGTCTTCTGGCGTTTGGCGCTCTCGACCATGGTAATCATCTGGTCAAGGAAAGTTCCACCCGGATTGACAGTGATACGTATTTTAACCTGGCCAGAAATAAGCTTGGTGCCGCCGGTAACACCGCAAATACTGCCACCCGGTTCACGAACCACAGGGGCCGATTCGCCAGTCACTGCGGATTCATCCACAAGGCCG
>JANYKH010000212.1 GCA_025358235.1 Chloroflexota bacterium | reverse complement strand
AGAATCTTCAAGCGCAGGAGTGAAGACGATTCAAAGGCTTTCTTGATATCATTGAGCGCGGAAGAAAGGGCCAAGTTGGCCGTATTCTGTGCGTAGTCCTGTCCCGCGATGAACATAACCGAAACGCCGAAGATCGCAAAGCGGCGACCCTTGGACAATTCCGATCCGTTGACGTTCGTTACCGTCTCATCCTGGGAAGTGCTGTTGAAGAACGTCAGCTTCAACGAGCCGCCGATAGGATAGGACTGGCGATGATACAGCGGCTGATCGAGGGCCTCTTCGACTTCATGACCTTGGACCTGTCGCGGCTGAAGGAACGCCTGCATTTCCTTGCTGATATAGGATTTCATTTTCTTTACCTTTATACGTCGCCACTTGCTTAGACGGTACGCCCTCGCTAAGTCAAGTAAACTTCAATAGTCGCCTCTCTCTCCAAGAAGAGAGAGGCGACCGAAGCAGTTTACGCGAATGCCTCACCGATCGCGGCACCGTCGCCCATCCCGCCCGGATCCCCGGGGTTTCCGTAGAACGCCCCGATTCCCGCGCCCGGATCGTTGTCATTGCCGTAGAACGCAGCCGTACCCGTAGGTGCGGTCTTCGGCATCATCATAGGCGCAATGAAGTCAGTGTAAAGGTCGAGCAAGAGCGAAACACCGCCACCTAAGAGGATGGCATTTGAAACGCGCTTGCTGACCATACCCGAGACGCCCGCCAAGGCGGCGACCACGGCTACCTTAGAGGCATAGCCCTTCCATTTCGCGTCCCGCAAGGTCGTCGGCAGGGAAGTCATGACGATATTCGGCAGAACGAAACCAACCGCCACAGACGCCGCTTCCGTCACGAAGTCCTTGCTAATCATCTTCTTAGGGGCCGACATGATAGACCCGGCAGTACCCGCGATGGGATTGCGGAAGATCGACATACCATGCTTGTGATGGTGCTTTCTGCGTTTAGCCATATTATTTCTCCTGGGATTGCCGATGAGGGCTAATCCACTTAAAAACGGGTTAGAAAACCTAGCCACGGACTTGCGCTTATAGCGCCTTGTCCGCCGCTTACGGGCGGCATGTTTACGTTTCTTCATGCCCGCCCCGTAGCGGGTCTGACGCCTAGACAACGGATTAATGACGGGTATTTTCATTTTTAATCTCTCAACCAATCGGTTACTCTAAATTTTCCGCCGAAGACTATCAGCATCTTCCCGTCAGGGTCAGTGTAGAATTTGACCCCTTTACCCAAATCGTGCCGATAGTGCTTTGTTTTTCGTTCACCGTGCGCCAACTTGTCAGACTTGTATTCAACCGCAATTCCGCGCCCCAAATATACGAGAGCTTTGGGCCAGCGGTTGATACTGACGCTTGCGGATTTAATTTTATCGGGCGCTTTGACATGGAATTTTGAAAACCTATTTACGGCTTTTTTAAAATCTGAATTCTTCAATCAGCCCGCCGAGTCATCATCATAGGTTTAACCGTATCCCATACAAAAAACAAGGCTACAGCTATTGCGGCATATTTTGCGAACGTCAAATAATTATTTCCTAGGCCGATGATCGCTCCGCCTGCGTCACGGAGTTTTGCGAGGTTAGCGGTAATTCCACGACCTTGAGCTAGGCTATCAAGATCGCTAATATCGCTTCCAAGTTGATTTACCGAATTGAGATGCTCATTAGCCCTGGTAGTTAGAGACTCTAGGCCGCTGATAACGGTTACGGCGTCATTGATATAGCTGTTGACTACTGCAACCGTCCCCCATCCTGCGGAAGCAAGTAAAGCAGCGGGATCGGTTAGGATTGATTGCCAAGTAGCGTCCGTGTCCATCTTGGCGCGGAGGTTATTAGCTTGTATGCTTAAATTAGCAGAATCGTTTTCGATACCTTTATAGTTATTAAGCAAGCCGTTTGCTTTTGAAACGACGGCATTTGAAGTAGTGACTACGTTAGCGTCAGTTGAGCCGCTATACTGCGCGGCACGATCTCGCAAAGCGAGAATCTTTGAGCCGGAAGACAAAACTTGGCCGACCTTATCTCGCAAGGCATAGCCCGCCCGGTCAAGGTCGTCTTTATAATTAATCATTAGCTTTTCCGCCGTAAGACGACGGCCATGCCAAGGAGAGCGATTCCCGCCGCCCCCCATGCCAAATAGTTAGGTCCTTTATAAGCAGGGACAACCGTACTCTTTTGAGCGCCGCCCGTAGCGATAGTCCCAGTCGTCGGGGTAGGCTTTTTAGCTCCAACAGTTTTTGCGGCAGCTCCGACAAAGGTAGTAAGCCAACTAGGCAACTGGATAGGCGAGGGTCCCAGGTTTAGCTTAGGTGCTGAACCTTCCGCTTTGACCGCCGCGCCCCCGGCTTTAGCGGCAGAAATGATATCTGCGAAAATATCGCCTACGTCATTTAAGCCGTCACGCTTCCAAAGGTTATAGAGAGAATGGGTAGTTTTGGTCGGGGTCATATTATCACCTAGTCCTTTGAAATAGTCGTTTCGCCTTGTCGATCCTTTCCCGTAATCATATCCCGGCAGGGTCATTAAGAATGAAGCCCGGCGAAAAGACTCTACTTGAGATTCCGGGGTCTGAGCCTGTGCAGTCTGTGCTGCTGCTGAAGATGAGAGCGTCCCGCTTAAAGATGCTATCTGAGTATTAACGTCGTCTATTTTTGCGTTTGTGACACGTTGAAGGGCAAGCCAGGGATTTAAAAATCCCATGTACTGATCGTAACTCACGCCGCCGAAGTGGTTAGCATTCCAAGCCTGTTCGGTATTAAATACAGTGGCGTCGGCTGAAGCTTTTGTTTTCAATAAGTCGGGAAGCTGCGCTTTAAGCGCGTCGATTTTAATTTGAGTTTCCGCGTCAGTGGCACCTAGGCCGTTTAGCGAGGTAATTAATCTCATTTCTTTTTTCGGAAATAGGTTACGCCTATCGTAACGATAATCCCGGCTACAGCAATCATCATGGGTAAAGTTGACCCGGCCAAAATGGGCGCTTCCGACGCGCCTGCGGAACCGCCGCCGCCAGAATCCCCCGAAGTTCCGCCAGAGGACCCAGGTTGTCCGCCGCCGACTTGTACGCTAGTCCCGCCTTGCGGGGTATTATCACCACCACCCCCAGGCATTCCCGGCGAGAGTATTTTCGATAAAACCCCAAGCGTAGCGACGTTCAAAGCCGCCGACCCTATATTCTTTCCTGCGGAAAGAAGTAATCCCTCTTTAGCTGCGGTAAGCGGCGCACCACCACCCAAAACAGAGCCTGAAGCGGGCGTAGCTGATAATTGAGCTGCCGTCGGGGCTTGCCAGCCTACAGAGCCTGCGGGAGTAAGTCCCGGCGCAAGCGGCGCACCGCCGCCGAAGATTCCCACGGTTGAAGGGGCAGCTAAAGGCGCGCCGCCCGCGAGGACGGAACCCTCAATAGGTGAGGAAGCCAATTCGGCAATCGTCGGGGCCTGCCACCCGGCGGACCCTGCGGGGAAAAGTCCGGGCGCGTAAGGCGCTCCGCCGCCTAAAACACCAGGGCTAGAGGCGGCAGCACCTGAGCCCGAGTAAGCGGAGTAACCCGCTGCTCCACCCGCGACGGCGGCAATAGCTGCGATAATCCCGCGTGACACCTGTTGCGTCTTCATAAATACGGCGGATTCGTTAGGGTCAAGTCCGAAAATCTTGCGCTGTTGAGAGCCAGTTAAAATCGGAGCAAAGACCGCCGCGACTCCTGCGCCGCCATACCTAACCGCCTTTCTAATGGGATCAGGAATTTGATTCCTGATATTTTTCGGGATAATTTGAATGCGGTTGATCCTACCGCCAGGGGGGGTAAACCGCGCCCCAAGCCAACCGAAAAAATCGCCTAGCCCCGTATCATAGCCGGGCTCTTCGTCGATTGCCCCCAGGGTATGAGGCTTGACATGTTCGGCTACGACTCCAAAAAGCCCGCCTGTTGGAAAACCGACTCTACTACCCGCTGAACCTTTAGCCGCCGTCGGCACCGCCGAGGTTTCCATTGAAACCCTAGCGCCTTGCCCGGAGTGTTGATAAAGGCCAATCCGTGCGCCTTTACGGCTTACCATTGAAGTAAAGCGGCCAGAACCGCGATAGGAAGCGCCGCCAAAGCCCGGCACGGCTTGCCCGGAATTATCGCCAGGGCCAGCGCCGCCGCCGACGGAAGTCACGC
>JANYKH010000202.1 GCA_025358235.1 Chloroflexota bacterium | reverse complement strand
GATCTCTGGAACAGCGGCTCGGATATCTATGTCACGACCCTCGCGGTATTTTTGTTCCAGCTAATCGTAAACCTGATGTGGACGCTGGTGTTCTTTGGGAGGAAATCGTTTGGGGGTGGGGTTGCCGTTATTGCGGTTTTGTGGCTGGCTATCATCGCCACAATGATAGTCTTTTTCCCGATTTCCGCTTTAGCCGGTTGGCTGTTGCTACCCTACCTGTTGTGGGTAAGTTTCGCTTCGGCGTTGAACATTGGTGTGTGGCGTCTTAACCGCGTGAAAGCCGCTTAACTGACGGTGCTTTTACGAGTGCCGCAAGCGGCGCCGCATTCCCCACATTCGTCGTGGCAGGGTTCGACATGGATGTTGATCAGACTCTTCTCGAACCGGGCCAACAGGTCGGATTCAATGTGGTCGCACATATCGTGGGTGGAGGATATCGGTGTATTTCGGTTCATTACCAGGTGCAGGTTAATCTCCCGCTGTGAGCCCAGTTTGCGGGTGCGCAGATCATGATAGTTAACGAGCGCACTGGAATGGTCCATGATAATGCGGCTGATTTCCTCTTCTTCTGCGACCGGAAGGCGCTCATCGATTAACATGCCGAAGGACTTCTTAAGCAGGTCATAGGTGATTTTCAGAATGTAGAAGCCGACTCCCATGGCAACAATCGGATCCAGGATTTGCCAGCCGGTGATCCAGACCAGGCCCAGCCCGATCACCACTGCACCGGAAGCCCATACATCCGCGGAAAGATGGCCAGCATCCGCTTCAAGCGCCAGTGATTCCGCTGCTTTGGATACCTTGTAAAGTCGGCGGGAAACCAGGATGTTAACCACCATTGAAACGGCCATAACGCCGACGCCTACCCCGGCAAACTCAATGTGGGTGCCGGTTTGCATACGCTCAAGCGCCTGCATGAATATAACGATGGCTGCCACCAGAATCAGGAGCGCCTCCAGGAAACCGGAGACGCTTTCTATCTTGCCGTGACCGTAGGGATGATCTTTGTCAGCAGGTTTGTCCGCCATGCGGACGCTGAAGAAGGCCATCAGCGCAGCCACTAAATCCAGGGAACTGTGGATGGCCTCGGCGATAATGCTGACAGAGCCCGTTAAAAAGCCGGCGGCGATTTTAAAAATGATAAGAAGAGTATTAGACAGGATAGAAAGACCCGCAGCATGGGTCTTTGAGGGACGTTTTTCACCGTCATTCATGATTTATTGTTTAACCCCTATTATAAAAAAAACCGCGAGACAGTGAGGTCCCACGGTTTAACCATTGCATTTTGCCCGGCTTCGTCCGCTTTTGGCGGGTTAGCCTGTTCCAATCACTTAACTATATTTTACGTCTATTTAGCCGATTGTCAAGTGATTTGGGACGCCATGTTTCATTCCGGCTTATGACCAACCCAGCGCTTTTTCAATCGCGGCGGGGTCAGCGGGCAGTTCGGTGATGGCCGGAGCGTTCTTCAGGGCGATCTCCGTATCTTTCAGGCCGTTGCCGGTAATAATGCAGACCGCTTTTTTCTGGGAAAGGTCCAGACCGGACTTGGCCATCTTGATAAGTCCGGCCATGGATGCGGCTGAGCCGGGCTCACCGAAAATGCCGGCCTTATTGGCCATCAATTTCTGAGCAGCCAGGATTTCTTCGTCGCTCACCATGCCAATCATGCCGCCGGATTCATCGCGGGCGGCCACAGCTTTCTGCCAGCTGGCGGGGTTGCCTATGCGGATAGCGGTAGCAATCGTCTCCGGTTTCTCGATGGGGTAGCCGCGGACGATTGGGGCGGCGCCTTCCGCCTGGAAGCCCATCATCTTGGGCCGGGTTTTAGCCAGACCCATTTTGTTGGCTTCAACAAAACCTTTCCAGTAAGCGGTGATGTTTCCCGCGTTGCCGACAGGGATAAACAGATAGTCCGGCGCAGCGCCAAGACTCTCGATGATCTCAAAAGAACCGGTTTTTTGGCCTTCGATGCGGTAAGGGTTAAGCGAGTTGACCAGAGTCACGGGGTGCTTTTTGGTGAGCTCCACCACCATGTTCAGAGCGGCATCAAAGTTGCCGTTAAGGGCGATGATTTTAGCGCCGTAAATGATAGCCTGGGCCAGTTTGCCGAGTGCGATTTTGCCCCCAGGGATAACAATGTAGCACTTCAAGCCGTTATAGGCCGCATAGGCGGCCGCGGAGGCGCTGGTATTGCCGGTAGAGGCGCACATTACAGCCTTGCTGCCTTCTTCCATAGCCTTGGCTACAGCCATGATCATGCCGCGGTCTTTAAAGGAACCAGTGGGGTTGCAGCCTTCCAGTTTAAGATAAAGTTCGCCGACGCCGATTTCCCGTTCCAAAATGGGGCAGCGGACGAGGGGGGTATCACCCTCACCAAGGGAGAAAATAGGGGTTTTGGAGGTGATGGGCAGGATATCTTTATATTTAACTAAAAGGCCGGTTTTCATTTAATTACAGGTCTCCTCGGTTTTATTGCTTCAGAGTTATTGTTTAATATCTTCCACGCGGATAAAATTGCTGATCTCCCCCACCACATCCAGTTGGGACAATTCGGTGAGGGTTTGCTGCATCGCTTTTTCGCGCGCGGAGTGGGTCATAATAACGATTTCAGTCGTCCTGGCGGTATCATCTGTCTCTTTCTGGATGACGGAGGAAATGCTGATCCCGTTATCGCCGAAGACCTGTGAAATCTGGGAGAGGACTTTAGGCTGATCGTTGACCGTCAAGCGGATATAGTACCTGGTTTGAATATCCGCAATGGGTTTAAGTTTGATGGCGGGGTTCAGTTTCCATTGATAGGTGCTCTTATTCCCGGAAGCCATTTTCCGGGCGACATCAACGATATCCGAGACGACAGCGCTGCTGGTAGGCTTGGCGCCGGCACCCTGGCCGAAGAAGATCACATTGCCTACGAGATCGCCCTGAACAAGAATGGCGTTGTAAACCCCGTCCACCTTGCCCAGGAAAGAATCTGCGGGAATAAGTACGGGGTGTACGCGGGTTTCAACGGTGCCGTTGTTTTGCTTGGCGATGGCCAGCAGTTTAATGGTCAACCCCAATTCATGGGCGTATTTGAAGTCCTGACTGCGGATGCGGGAAATACCCTCATGGTGGATATCTTCCGGGCGGACTCGGGCTTTGAAGCCGAGCGTGGCCAGGATCGCCAGTTTATAAGTGGCGTCTATCCCTTCGATATCGTTAACCGGATTGGCCTCCGCGTAGCCCAGTTCCTGGGCGTTTTTGAGAACGGAAGCGAAGTCCAGTCCCTCACGTCCCATGCGGGTAAGGATGTAGTTGGTGGTGCCGTTAATAATGGCGTAAATGCCCTGCAGTTCGTTAGCAACAAGATCGTACTTGAAGGGGGCAATGAGAGGGATTCCCCCACCTACTGATGCTTCATAATTGACGGAGACATTGTTTTTTTGCGCCAGAGTCAGCAGTTCTATGCCGTGCTTGGCGATGACCTCTTTGTTGGAGGTGACGATATGGCGTCCGGAAGAGAGGGCTCGCTTGTGATATTCAAAGGCGGGATGTTCTCCGCCGATAGCTTCCACAACGATGTCTATCGACTTATCGTTAAAAAACTCTTCTTCGTCTGTGGTCAGTAATTCTTTGGGTAGTTCTTTGGCGACCGGACGGTCAAGGTCCTGCGGCAAACATTTAATTTTCCGTAGAACCAGGTTCGCACCCGCTTCGGTGGAGAGCTTGGCCTGTTTGCCGATCAGCACTTTGGCCACCTGCCCCGCCACTACTCCCAGCCCCAGCAGGCCGACTCCGATGTTCTTCTCTGCCATGTTTGGACCTTCCTACTTTACTTTGCTGATAGCGTAGTTTAATTTCTCCGCGTCAGTGAAATCTTCTATCTTGTAGGAACCGTCCAGCCACAGGTTGTTCGCCCAGTCAGTAAGGGCGTTATCAATGAGGGTTGAGCGCTCGGTCTCGTCAAGAGTGCGGTTATCAGATTTTTCCAGGACGTTAATTAACCAGTAGCCGCCTTTTGTTGTTGCGGTGGTGTCCTTGATCGGGGCGCTGATGGCGCTTACTTTACCCTCGGGGCCAAACACCCAATCTCCAACCAGGGTCGGAAGGGCATCCTTGGTGACGATGCCGTAGGCGCCGCCGTTATCTTTGGCGCCGGACAGCTGTGATAATTCTTTGGCAATGTCCGCAAAATTGTCGCCTTTGTCCAGGCGGGCTTTGACGGCTTTGGCTTCATCTTCACTGCCGAGGAGCATCATCATCACATCGGCGTTATCGGGGCCTTCTTTGATATTAACTTTGGCGATCCAGTAACCGATCTGTTTGCTGTAATCAGCATCAAAGCGCGGCTGGCTGAGAGTACCGGCGGGCGAGCCGAAAGCATAATCGGCGGGAACGCTGGTGTTCATCAGCTGTTGCAGGACCTGTTGGGAATGCCAGCCCAATTCGCCGTTTTTCGATTTCGTGGCGGAATCCAGTGATAATTCCTTGGCCAGATCAGTGAATTTTTCACCCTTTTCGATGCGGGCGCGGACAGCGACGGCCTGGGCCTCGCTCTCAAGAAGCATGGCCTGGAGGTTAACTTGCGGAGCTGATACCGGCACTGACTTGCCGAAGTAATCAGCCTTGAGCTTATCATTCAAAAGCTGGGCACGGACCGTGTCCCGGATAGCCCGGTTTTCGGTCAACTGGTAGTCTTTTATTTGCTTGTCGACATCAGCTTCATTTACCGTAATGCCAAGTTTGGCGGCGGCCTGCCGCATCAACTCACCCTGTTCGATTCCCTTCGGTAGACTTTCCGCAACCTGGTTAAAGTACTGGTTGTAATATTGCGCGAACTGGTCCTTGGGAAGGCTGGACAGAGATTGCTGGAGAGACCGTGACTGGATCGTTAGCTTATCGATAAAATAACTCATATCGAAGCTGGTCTCATTAACTTTTATCAGGACTTCATGCATGGGACGGTAGATGGAAAGGTACCATCCCGCAATGAGGATGATAATTACTGCGGCGAGGGCCAGGACGCCTGAGGCCAAAATAACAAATTGCCGGCGTTTTAACTCCTGCCAGCGCGAATGCTGACGTTGACTGAGATGCCCGTGGGCTTCGTGCGGAATTTCTTTGTTAGCCAATGTAAGCTCCTGACATAATAATTTTGCAAATCCTAATTATCTTAATGCAATAAGAGGCGTTTTTCAAATGTCACGGAATGATACCGCCGTAAAAACATTACAAAAAGAGTTGGACACGAGTTTGGAGCCGGAATATTTTCCAAGATTATATCTCAAAATTGTTTAGGGAGAGTTAAGAAATATTTAATATGGGAATGAATTTATCTGAACCCGTGTTCCATTTATTAATGAACAATAACTGCAAAATATTTATATGACGCGTGTGACAGTCACTTGAATCAATTCCCTGTTTTTTGCTAAACTACACGAGGCCTTAAATTGGCAGGAGGTAAATAATGGACTGGTCATTCGGTCTGACAATGATGTTCATGGGGATGGGAGTTACTCTGGTGACTCTCCTTTTGCTGGCTCTGATCATCAAAATAATGATCCGGCTTTTCCCGATTAAAAAAGAAGTGGAAGCGGCGGAAGAGACCAAGTAATTCATTCGACAAATATTTTGTATCATTA
>JANYKH010000124.1 GCA_025358235.1 Chloroflexota bacterium | reverse complement strand
ATGGGCAAGTAACGGTTACGGCCTAACCTGTCCGCTGCCGAAGATAATCCACTTATAGCTGGTTAGCTCCCGTAATCCCATCGGCCCGCGCGCGTGCATCTTCTGCGTGCTGATGCCAACCTCCGCCCCCATCCCAAACTGCCCCCCATCCGTGAAGCGCGTGCTGGCATTAAGGTATACACATGCGGCATCTACTTCGTTTAAAAAGCGCATTCCGGCGGTGTAGTCTTCCGTCACAATAGCCTCGGAATGGCCGGAGCCGTATTCCGCAATATGGGCGATGGCTTCATCCAGCGAATCAACCACTTTAATCGCGGCGATCAACGCCAGGTATTCCTTACCCCAGTCTTCTTGCACGGCAGGCACCAGTTTCAGTCCGGGAATCGGCCCCAGTAGAGAAAGCGCCCGCTTATCGCAGTGGAGTTCGACATTACCTTTGGCCAGTTCCCTGGCAATTTCCGGCAGGGCCTTTGCCGCGATACCTTTATGAACCAATACTGAATCCAGTGCGTTGCAGACTGTAGGACGCTGGACCTTAGCGTTATAGATAATGGCGACGGCCTTTTTAAGGTCAGCCGAGTCGTCAACATAGGTGTGACAGACGCCGATGCCGCCGGTAACCACGGGCATGTTGGCGGTTTCCGCCACAAACTTGATCAGGCCTGCGCCACCGCGGGGAATGATCAGGTCGATATATTTATTCATCTTTAGCAGGTCATTAACCAGGGCGCGGTCAGTATTTTCAATGAACTGCACTGCGCCATCCGGGATACCGGCCTTTTTGGCGGCATCCTGCACCAGTCCGGCCAGGGCTTTATTAGAATTATATGATTCCTTACCGCCGCGCAAAATCACACCATTACCGGATTTCAGGCAAAGTACGGAAATATCAATCGTCACATTGGGACGGCTTTCGTAAATTGCGCCGATTACCCCCAGCGGGACTCGCCGTTTTCCGATAATCAAACCGTTGGGCATGGTGCGCATTTCCAGCACTTCGCCTGCGGGATCAGGCAGCGCCGCTACCGCCAGTACGTCGGCCGCCATCCCTTCTAGCCTTTTAGCGTCAAGCATCAGCCGATCGAGCATTGATGCGCTCATACCGGATGCTTCGGCTTCTTTAAAGTCAATGCGGTTGGCGGCCAATATTTCATCCTGGCGCGTTTTCAAGTCTGCCGCGATATTGCGCAGTGCTTTGTTCTTAATTTCAGTAGAAATAAAAGCCAACCGCCGGGAGGCCTCCTTGGCGGCCTTGCACTTGGCGAGAATCTCATTCACGGCAGTTTTCGTCATTGGAAGTCTCCCTCATTTAGCAAATGTTGGCGCCACCGGTTTGCACCAGGGCGAGATTATTCTTGTGGATTACTTCCGGGCCGTAATCATAGCCCAACTTTTCGGTAATTTGCTCGGAGCGCGCGCCTTTAATTTTCTCGACATCAGCCGCGCCATAGTTGGTAATCCCACAGCCGATGTGATGCCCCGCAGTGTTATAGATATCAACAATATCACCGCGCTCAAACTCATCCACGGTTTCCACGATACCGGCCGCCAGCAGCGATCGGTTATCGTTTTTAAGCGCCAAGGCCGCGCCGTCATCGATGGTGACCCGTCCTTTGGTCGCGAGACCGCAGAGCATCCAGCGCTTGCGACTTTCCAGCTTGGAAGTAGTCGGCCAGAAGTGAGTGCCGATAGCTTCACCGGAAGCAACCCTGATGATAGCGTCCGGTTCGCGCCCGTTGGCGATGACGACATGTACTCCGGAACTGGTCGCCAGTTGCGCCGCATCAATCTTGGTAATCATACCGCCAGTGCCCAGTTTCCCGGCGCTACCTCCGGCGAGGTCCCTTACATGCTCATCAATCTGCCTGACCTCGCGGATAAGCTGGGCGGTGGGGTCGAGGTGGGGATCGGCATTGTAAAGGCCGGAAATATCGCTGAGTATAATCAGGACATCCGCGTCGACCAGGTTGCAAACCATGGCGGAGAGATTATCGTTATCGCCGAAACGTGATTCCTTTATTTCATCGACGGATACCACATCGTTTTCATTCACGATGCAGATAACACCGAATTCAAGCAAAGCAAGCAGGGTATTCCGCGCGTTAAGGTAACGCATCCGGTCAGAAAGGTCAGCCTTCGTGAGAAGTGCCTGCGCCACAGTAACCTCATAGGGCTCAAATAATTGTTCATAGGTGTACATCAGCCGGCTTTGCCCCACTGACGCCAGCACCTGTTTGAAGGGAATGCCCTTAATTTTTTTCTTCAGGCCAAGCTTGTGGCGGCCGGAAGCGACGGCCCCGGACGAAACCACTATAAGCTGAGCGCCGCGGTAATGCAGGCGTGAAACCTGCTCCACAAGATTAGCCATGATGGTGGGGTTGATATGATCGCTGCCGCCGGTCAGGAGGCTGGTGCCGAATTTAACGACGATTCGGTGGTAGGGAAGGGACGAAACCATTGCGCTATTTTGCTCATTCATAATGACGTAATTATAGCAAGCTGAGCGGTCTTGAACAAGAAGCATAGTGCGGTTTCACTAAAGATAAATGCGTAACATTACGGATAGTCTGACGCACTAGGGCTGGGCGATAATAAGTGAGTGTAAGGTTTGGAAAGAAGTAATCTCCGGGGTTGCTTTGTGTCTTCTCGCCCTCGGATGCACAGGAGTCCCGGAGGCGGTCAGTAGTTCTCCTCCGCTTCTTTCAAGCCCGCCCACAACTACAACGCTACTACCCGTACCCTATGGAGCATCGCCGAACATGAAGACAGAGGATTTTATTACGGGTTTGAATATCCCCTGGGAAATGGTCTTCCTGCCGGACGGACGTATCCTAGTCACCGAACGGCACGGCACTATACGGGTGATTCGAAACGGTCAGTTACAAACCTCTCCATGGCTTTCGATTGATGTCGATACCTCGGGAGAGGGTGGACTTCTGGGGATGGCTCTGGATCCCGATTTCTCGACGAACAAATATCTATATGTCGCCTATACATATCAAACCGCAGACGGTGGCGCCCAGAATCGGCTGGTGCGCCTGCGAGAAAACTCTTCTGGCAAAGGAGTAGAAGATAAAATTATCTTCGATAACGCCCGGGGCGCGTCAATTCATGACGGTGGCCGTGTAAAATTTGGTCCTGACGGCAAATTGTACTGGACAATCGGGGAATCCGGGATGATGGAACTGGCGCAGGACATTAATTCACTTAACGGTAAAATATTGCGTTTGAATTCTGACGGTAGTATTCCTTCAGATAACCCGTTCCCCAGATCACCGGTGTATTCCTACGGTAACCGCAATCCCCAGGGACTTGATTGGC
>JANYKH010000116.1 GCA_025358235.1 Chloroflexota bacterium | reverse complement strand
CGCGCCGCCGACGATGTCCAGAAGCTCCTTGGTGATCGCTTCCTGGCGGGCCTTGTTGTAGACTAGCGTCAATTCGTCAATTATTTCTTTGCCGTTATCGGTCGCATTGCGCATCGCCACCATACGGGCGGACTGTTCGCTGGCAATGCTTTCCAGAATGGCATGATAAACTTCCATTTCTACGAAACGGGGCAAAAGCTGGCCCAGTACCGTACCGGCATCTGGCTCATAAAGATACTCCACGTTCTCGCGTTTGGGGAGCTGAGCGGGCCGGACGGGGAGTAATTGCTGCAACACCGGTTTCTGAATCACGGTATTAATAAAACGGGTGTAAGCGAGATAGACTTTATCCGCCGTACCGTTGACATAATCATCCATAATAATGTGCGAAATAGGCAGCGTGCTGATGAGACTGGGCGAATCGGTCAGGCCGGTAAATTCCGCCAGAACATTACAGCTGTGGCGGATCATGAAGTCCCGTCCCTTCCGCCCCACCGCCACCAGGTTCACCTTGCCCTGATTCTCCAGAATGAAGTTGGAGGTTAACCGGTTCATATTTGAATTAAGACCGCCGCACAGGCCGCGATCCGGTGTAATGTGCACAACGATTATTTTCTCTTCTTTGCGGACGGCGAGCAGGGGGTGGGGCTGCCCGGAAATTGCCGCCAGGTCCGCGATGACCTGTTCAATCTTTTCCGCGTAGGGACGGCCGGCAAGGCCGCGCTCCTGGGCGCGTTTCATCTTGGTGGCGGCTACCATTTCCATGGCGCGCGTCACTTTGCCGATGCTCTGAACGCCCTTAATTCTGGTGCGGATAGACCTTATGGTTGGCAAGAAAAATCCTCCCGGCGGTTAGGCCGTGAACCCCTTTTTGAAATCGATGATTGCCTTCTTTAAGGCTTCCTCATTCTCCGGGGAAAGCTCTTTCGTCTTATCGATAGCCTGCCCGATTTCGGGGTGGGTGGATTCCATGTAGGCCAGGAATTCGTTCTGGAAACGGATAACCTTGGGAACGGGGATATCCATCAGGTAGCGGTTGAGCGCCGCATACAGGATTTCAACTTCTTTGGCGACGGTTAGCGGGGAGAATTGAGGCTGTTTCAGCACTTCCGTGATGCGCTGTCCCAGTTCAAGCTGGTCGCGGGTAGCCTTATCAAGCTCGCTGGTGCCGAATTGGGCAAAAGCCGCCAGAGCGCGGAACTGCGCCAGATCCACCTTCAGCTTGCCGGCTACTTTCTTCATTGCCTTGGTCTGGGCGGAACTGCCCACACGGGAGACGGAGATACCGATGTTCAAAGCGGGTTTGATGCCGGCGTTAAACAGATCAGTCTCCAGATAAATCTGGCCGTCTGTAATTGAAATGACGTTGGTAGGAATATAGGCCGAAACATCGCCGGCCTGGGTTTCGATAATCGGCAGTGCGGTCAGCGATCCGCCGCCGTATTGCTTGCCGTATTTGGCCGCCCGTTCCAGCAGACGGCTGTGCAGGTAAAATACATCGCCGGGATAAGCTTCACGGCCAGGGGGACGCCGCAGGAGCAGCGAAAGCTGGCGATATGCCCAAGCGTGTTTCGTCAAATCATCATAAACTACGAGGACGTCTTTGCCCTCTTCCATAAACTCTTCGCCCATAGCGCAGCCGGAATACGGGGCCAGGTATTGCATGGCGACTGAGTCCGCCGCGGTGGCGGCTACGACGATGGTATGTTCCATCGCGCCGTGTTTCTCCAGCGTGGCCACGACGCGGGCGACCTGCGCCGCTTTCTGCCCGATGGCGACATAAATGCAGATGAGATCCCCGCCTTTCTGATTAACTATCGTATCAAGGGCGATGGCCGTCTTGCCGGTAGAACGGTCGCCGATAATAAGTTCCCGCTGGCCGCGCCCGACGGGGATTAGAGCGTCAACGGCTTTGATGCCTGTCTGGACAGGGGTATTAACCGGGCCGCGTACGACGACGTTAGGAGCCACGCGCTCCGCAGGCCGGGTCTTGCTGGTATGAATGGGGCCCCGCCCGTCTATTGGTCGCCCCAGCGCATCTACAACGCGCCCGATCAAGCCTTCACCGACCGGCACTTCCGTGATACGCCCGGTGGTGCGTACTTCGTCGCCTTCCTTGATGGTGCTGTAGTCGCCGAGAATTACCGCGGCGACGCTGTCTTCCTCCAGGTTCATGGCGATGCCCATAATGCTACCGGGGAACTCAAGCAGTTCGTTATAACGCGCCTCGGTCAGGCCGTGAATTCTGGCGATGCCATCGCCGATGCCGGTGACAGTACCCACGTTCACCATACTCACGGGCGAACCGAAATGCTCTATTTGTTGCTTGATAACCGAAACTATGTCTTGTCCGCTAGTTGTCATGAAGCATCTCCTTTTACTACTCCACCCCGCCCACCCCGGCGATCTGCTTTTTAAGCGCCATCAGCCGGCCTCGAATGCTGCCGTCAATCAGTTTTCCATTTACCCGTACCACCAGTCCCCCGACAATTTCGGGGTCTATTTTGGCGGTGATTTTTATCTCTTTACCGAATATCTCACCCAGTCGTTCCGCCAGCCGGGTTTTCTCCGCTTCATCGAGCGGGACGGCGGTAATGACGTTAGCCCGGGCGATGCCCCTGTATTCATCCCACAGCCGTTCAAATTCACCCGCGACGCCCTTCAGCACCCGTGGGTTGTTCTTCGAGACTGCCAAACGAATCAGGTTTAGAGCCAGCGGGCTTATGCCCGGGAAACGGCCGGTGATCAGGCGTTCCTTTTCTTTGGGGGGGACCCGCGTGTTCTCCAGAAAGCGCATGAACGATTCCTGGGAGGCCGCAGAGTCTATCTGGGCCAGGTCACTATGCCACGCTTCGAAACTGCCATTTTCCAGTGCAATCTGAAAAACAGCCTTGCCGTAACGGCTGGCATAAGCGCTTTTAGGCATCTTATTCCTTCTTCAAACCGGAGCTTTCCTCCAGCACCTTTTGCACCAGATCGCGGTGAGCCTGCTTATCCAGTGACTTATCGATGACCTTTTCAGCCGCCAGTATCGTCAGGTCTGCGAATTCCTTGCGCAGTTCGTTGACGGCCTGATCCCGCTCGTGCTGGATTTCGCCGCGGGCGCGGAGAATCAAGGCATCTGCTTCTTTATGGGCATCTTCCCTGGCTTTGGATTTCAGGTCTTCGCCGGTCTTCTCGATGCGGGCCAGCCGCTCCTGTGCCTCGCGGGCCGCCTGGGCCATCTGTTTTTTTATTTCATCCTCGGCGCTGGCTGCCTGCTTTTTCACCGTTTCCGCCTGTTCCAGGCTTTCCTTTATCTTCTCGGAGCGCGCATCGAGCATGCGCGTCAGGGGTTTAAAGGCCACCTTGTAGAGCAGGCCGAACACAATCAGAAACGTGATGAGTTGCGTCAGCATCTCCGGGATATTTAAGCCGAGCTTTTCCATGGTTGTCTCCTAGTCAGATAAATCCATCAAGTGAGCTCAGGCTATTTGGGCATCGTCAAAACGGCCAATATTACGAGACCGGCAATGAGCATCGCTCCCAGGATAGCGCCGGCGGCAATAATTGCCAGACTGGTGGGGAAACCACTATTTTGATCCATTTTGTTTCTCCTACCGAACTACACTACGAAAGCCAAAATGATAGCGATAACCAGAACGTAGATAGCGACGGCTTCCGTCAGGGCAGCCACCAGAATCATGTTCGTCTGGATGGGGCCCGCGGCTTCCGGGTTGCGGGCGATGCCCTGCAGTGCCGAAAATCCGATCATGCCCAGACCCAGGGCCGGACCGATCATACCGATACCGGTTGCCAGACCAATTGCCAGTAGTTTCATCGTCTCGGGAGTCATCTAGATATTTTCCTCCTTAATAGCAATCATTTTTTAGACCGTTTAATCCCTGTACTGTATATTTAATGAGAATGTTCCGCGAGATCCGAGTGGGCGGTGTGTTCGCCGTGTTCAGCTTCTGCCATGGTCAGGAAGACGAGCGTCAGCCCGCCGAAAATCAGCGCCTGGACGAAACCGACCAGCAGTTCCAGACCGTAGAAAGGAATCGCCGCCACCCACGGCAGCAGGAAGGAGACCAGCAACAATAAAATCTCACCGGCAGTCATGTTGCCGAAGAGACGGAATGTCAGGCTGACGATACGGATTAATTGCGATAGAAATTCCAGGAGACCCACGAAGATGGCTACGAAGCCGCTGATGATATCCACGAAGTTAAAATGACCGTGGGAAATATCAGTTATGGTTTTTGCCAGCGGACTAATATTAAAAAACTGCTTTAAGTATGAAAGTTTGAACTTACGGAAGCCGAAGTAGGCCACGGAAATGAAAGAGAAGCACGCCAGGGCTAGCGGTACATTCAGGTCAGTATTGGCTCCCCGGAGCAGGGCGATGTGTTCGCCCTCAGGGTTGAGGACGGTAATGGAGCCGTAGCCGGGAATAAGGCTCAG
>JANYKH010000115.1 GCA_025358235.1 Chloroflexota bacterium | reverse complement strand
CAGTGCTGGTGTTTACCCGCACCAAGTTCCGCGCGGAAAAAATTGCTCAGCAACTGGTCAAGTCCGGTTTTAAGGCCACCTCATTGCAGGGAGACCTGCCCCAGTACCGCCGCCAGGCCGCGATCGACGCTTTCAGGGATGGAGCGATCAAGGTCCTTGTAGCCACCGATATTGCGGCTCGCGGCATCGATATCCTGAGCATCTCCCACGTCATCAACTATGACATGCCGGATACCGTTGACGCCTACACTCACCGCATCGGCCGCACCGGACGCATCGAAAAAACCGGCGAGGCTTTCACCTTGGTTACCAATGAGGACGTCCCCATGATTCGCTCACTCGAAAAAGTGCTGAAGGCGCCCCTCGAACGCCGCACGATTCCTGGCTTTGAAGCCAGTGAACTGCGCGAGGTTCCTTCTGAAGGTAAACTCTCCCGCCCCAAGGGTACCTACCGCCGCGCCTCCGGCCAATCTCCCCGCAACGCGCAGCGAACCGGCCGGCCCCCCCGCCGCTCCCCTATGAACGCCGGCGCATCCGCTAACTAAAACAAAGTTCACCTTTAAAACGGGGATGGCTTTTCAGGCCATCCCTTTTTTATTGGGGTTTTCGCCGAAAATATGCGTATTTAAGTACCTTTTCGTACGCCGTCAGGATTGATTTCACCTGAGGGAAGGATTATCATAGCACAAGTATGTGCTCTTTTGGCCATCCGTGTCTTGAAATAATTTGGACGGTGAATAATGCCTGATAAAAATATTGCGGTTATTGGCTGCGGCTACTGGGGGAAAAACCTCGTCCGCAACTTCGCCGAACTGGGCGCCTTACACACGATTTGCGACAGTTCTCCCGCGCTGCTTGAAAGCTTGGCGGCTAAATTTCCGGGACTCAAAACCGAGACCGATTATCGCAAGATCTTCGCCAATCCGGAGATTAAAGGCGTCGTTATCTCCACACCGGCCGTTACTCACTACGCTCTGGGACGGGAAGCCCTGCTGGCCGGCAAAGACATCTTCGTTGAAAAACCCCTCTCCCTAACCGCCGCCGAAGGCAGCGAACTTGTCGATCTGGCCGCTCGCCTGGGCAGAGTCCTGCTCGTAGGCCATATCCTGGAGTACCATCCGGCTATCGTCAAGCTCAAGGAACTCGTAGATAAAGGTGAACTTGGACGGATAAACTATGTCTATTCCAACCGTCTTAACCTGGGCAAAATCCGCACCGAGGAGAACATCCTCTGGAGCTTCGCCCCCCATGATATCTCAGTCATCCTGCTTTTAACCGGCGGTATTCTGCCGGAGCATGTTTCCGCGCACGGCGCAGGCTATCTTAACAAGGACGTGGCGGACATCACGGTCACTACACTCGCCTTCCCCCATGACCTGCGAGCCCACATCTTCGTCAGCTGGCTGCACCCTTTCAAAGAGCAGCGCCTGGTAGTTGTCGGTGATAAAGGGATGGCCGAATTCAACGATCTGAACCCCAAAGACAAACTCTTGCTTTACCGCCAACCGGTAGAGTGGATCGACCAGAAACCGGTGGCCAAACCCCAGAAAGCAGAAATCGTTCCAATTGCTGCCGAAGAACCGCTGAAGCTGGAGTGCCAGGACTTTATCGATTGCATTGCCAGCCGCGCTAAACCCCGCGTGGACGGGCGAAAAGGTCTCAAGGTGCTAGAAATCCTCAACGCCTGCCAGGCTTCCCTCGAGCTGGGCGGCGAGGTTGTCGAGCCGGGCACGGGCCCCACCAACGTCTTCATCCATGAAAGCGCTATCGTCGAGGAACCCGGTCTGATCGGTCCGGGCACGCGCGTTTGGCACTTCTCCCACCTGATGCCGGGCGTCAAAATGGGCAAGAATTGCGTCGTCGGCCAGAATGTCTTCGTCGCCAAGGCCGTCAACATCGGTAACAATGTAAAGCTGGAAAATAACGTCTCACTCTTCGAGGGTGTCACCCTTGAAGATGATGTTTTTTGCGGCCCTTCCTGTGTTTTCACGAACGTCATCAACCCGCGCAGTCATATCTCGCGGAAAAACGAATACAAACCGACAGTGGTAAAAAAGGGCGCCACCATCGGCGCGAATGCCACGATCGTCTGCGGCCACCCTGTCGGTAAATACGCCTTTATCGGCGCGGGCAGCGTCGTTACGCATGAAGTGCCTGACTACGGCCTGGTATACGGCAACCCGGCCAAGCTTGAAGGCTGGATGTGCCAGTGCGGCGTCAGGCTGGAATTCAAGGGCAAAGAAGCCCACTGCGCCGCTTGCGGCAAAAATTATCTAAAAGGCCCGGATGGCCTTATCGGAGAAAAATAAGTGAAGATTCCTCTCGTTGACCTTAAGGCGCAATACCAGTCAATTAAGCCTGAAATAGACTCAGCCATAGCCCGCGTAATCGACTCCACCCAATTCATTCTTGGCCCGGAAGTCAAAGCCTTTGAAGAAGAAGTGGCGGCCTATATCGGCGCGAAATACGCCATCGGCGTCGCCTCCGGCACAGACGCCCTGCATCTCGGTCTGATCGCGGCGGGAGTAGGCCCCGGCGATGAAGTAATCACCACCCCATTCACCTTTATCGCCACCGCCGAAGCTATCACCAACTGCGGGGCCAAACCGGTGTTCGTAGATATTCAACCGGATACCTTTAACATGGACCCCGCTAAAATTGAAGCTAAAATAACGAAGAAAACGAAAGCCATTCTCCCGGTGCACCTATACGGCCAGCCTGCGGATATGGACGCCATACTCCAAATCGCCAAAAAGCATAACCTGAAAGTCCTTGAGGATTGCGCCCAGGCTTTCGGGGCATCTTATAAAAACAAAAAAGTCGGCTCCCTTGCCGATGCCGGTTGCTTTAGCTTCTTCCCCAGCAAGGGGTTGGGCGGGTACGGCGATGGCGGCATGGTCACTACCAACGACCCGTCTATCGATGAAAAAGTCAGAATGCTGCGCGCCCACGGCGCCAAGATCACTTATTATCACCTGATACCGGGCTTTAACAGCCGGCTGGATGCCATGCAGGCCGCCATTTTGCGCGCCAAACTCAAGCATCTTGACGAGTGGAACCGCCTCCGCACCGAGATCGCGGGCGCATATGCAAGGAATCTTTCACGCACCAAGGGCGTCCTTCCCCCGGCCAATAAACCGGACAGCCGCCATTCTTTCAACTATTACACTCTGCGGTTTGCTAAAGACATTAACCGCAACGAACTGAAGAAATCCCTGGAAGCGGCAGGCATCGGCACGATGGTGTATTATCCCCTCTCCCTGCACCTCCAGGATGCCTATAAATCCCTGGGTTATAAACGCGGCGATTTTCCGGAAAGCGAGCGGGCGGAAAACGAAGTTATTTCCCTGCCTATCTACCCGGAGATGACCGCAGAACAGATTACTTATATTACTGATCAGATAGGTTTATTGATTACCCGGTAAACCTCTTTATGGGGCCTTATCGCGGACCGGGCGCAGCCCCTCCGGGCGATTGGAAGCTGCCTGTTACCTGAACCTGTTGGTGAGCCGGGCGCCCGGGTGTTAGAATACTTCACGATGAAAATACTTGTTACTTCCATCATCGATCCTAAAAAAGGGGCTCCCAGCCGCCTGCACTGGTTTATACGTTATCTCAGCCGCGAGCATGATGTCACCGTGGTCAGCATCAACGACTGGTGGAAGGCAAAGGGGCAAGCCAGCCCCGTCTATATGCGCGGTTTCGATTTCGGGAAATATCAACTTCACTATCTGACCGGGAAAAAGCAAAGCCCCATTATCCAGGAGATCAGTTCTGCCCTGCCTGGTAAAGGTTGGCTGCGGAAACTGGCTCGTTCCGGTTTTGATGTCCATTTTAACTATAACTCGCTCTTCCTCGGATATACTGTGGGCAAATTAATGCGGTCGCAAAAAATCGGGACAGTTTATGACATGGCGGATGATCTGCCGAAGATGATCGGCAACTCTCCCCAGATCCCTGCCCCACTCCGTGGAACCGGCAGGCTCGCCGGCCGCATGATGCTGCGCAAGAATCTGGACCTGGCGGAAAAAGTCTGCTACATCACCCCCAACCTCCGGGATATGTACCCCGTCCCTCAGAATAAAACAGTACTCATCCCCAATGGCGTAAATATCGACTTTTTTAAGCCGCATAATGTTGAACTCTTAAAAAAAGAACTGGGACTAGAAAATTCCATTGTCATCGGCTATGTGGGGGCGCTCAGAGAATGGGTGGACTTAGACCCCATTTTTGGTGCGATAAAGCAACTCTCCGGTGGTCACCCAAACCTTAAAATGCTGGTTGTCGGCGGAGAAGTTGGCCTGCCTAAAGCCCGCGAACTTGCCCGAACTTACGGCATTCAGGATAAAGTCATCTTCACCGACACGGTTCCATATGTACGCGTCCCTGACTATACTTGTTGCATGGATATTTGCGTGATGCCTTTAAAATTCGATAACGCCCAGCCTCTTTCATTTTTACAATATCTTGCCTGCGCTAAACCATCAATCGCCACCAGGCCGCTCGTAGCGCCCCCAGAGGTAGTTTTATATGCTTCCGGCGCGGATAAATGTGCGGAAGTTATCGAGAGGTTAATCAATAACCCGGCGGAGCGTGAGGAAATGGGGCGGCGGGGCCGTAATTTCGTCGAAAAGAATTATAATTGGGATGTCCTTTCGGAAAAGCTGGAACGGGTCTTGCTGGAAGTGTCTAAAAGGAGACCGGTTTAATGAACAGACCATTAAGAGTAGGCGTAATCGGGGTAGGTTCCATGGGTAAAAACCACGCCCGCGTCTACGGTGAAATCCCTGGAGTTGAGTTAGTGGGCGTGGCGGACGCTGATGCCGCTTTGGCAGCCCGTATCGCCGTAGCTAACCACACCACCGGAATGACGGACTACCGGGAATTACTGTCTAAAAACCTGGATGCAGTCAGTATTGCCGTACCCACGTCAGTTCATGAGGAAGTAGCCCTCGCCGCTGCGGACTCCGGGGTCAATATCCTGGTTGAAAAACCTATTGCCGATACCCTGCAAGCCGCCTCAAATATCATCAACCGCTGCCAGCAAAAGAACGTCAAACTGATGATCGGACTTGTCGAGAGATTTAACCCTGTCTTTGGCGTCGTCAAAAAGAGGATCGCGGATTTAAACGTCATTTCAATTAATATATCCCGCCTCGGGCCCCTGCCCCCCCGCATCAAGGACGTGGGCGTGGTCATTGATCTGGCAACCCATGATATCGATATTTGCCGATTTTTGACCAACTCCGGATTCCGGCGGGTAAAGAGTTTAATTACGGCGGGAGTCAACAACAGCCGTGAGGACACGGCCCTCCTTTCCTTCGAGATGGACAACGGCGTTTTATGCCACATTAATACCAACTGGCTGACGCCTTTCAAGGTCCGGGAAATCACTATCGCCGCCCGGGAAAAATACATCAAGGGTTGGCTCATGGAACAGAAGGTAAACGAGTACGAGGCCTATCATGACGGCGCTTACGTGGTGAGAGAAGTGCCCGTGCCTTACGGCGAGCCTCTGAAACTGGAATTGTTGGCCTTCATTGACGCGGTTGCCAACAACAAAACGCCGCCCATCACCGGCGAGGACGGCTTTAAAGTCCTTGAAATAGCGCTGGAATGTTTAAGGAGCGGCCGCCGTGATTAGTACTGATACAATTCTGGGTAAGAACGTCAATATCTATCACCCTGAACAGGTCAACCTTTACGGTTGTAAGATCGGGGATAATACCCGGATCGGTTCTTTCGTTGAGATCGGGAAGAACGTCATCATCGGTAATAACTGTAAAATTCAGGCCTTCGCTTTTATTCCGGAGGGCGTGACAATTGAGGACAACGTTTTTGTTGGGCCCCACGCCTGTTTCACGAATGACAGGGTTCCCCGCGCCACCACCGGAGACCAACCCAGGGGCGAAGCTGATTGGCATGTCGAACCGACTCTGATCAAAGATGGCGCCAGCATCGGCGCCAACGCCACCATTCTCTGCGGAATAA
Organism: Chloroflexota bacterium; assembly: GCA_025358235.1. Taxonomy (GTDB): domain Bacteria; phylum Chloroflexota; class Dehalococcoidia; order Dehalococcoidales; family RBG-16-60-22; genus JACPQH01. The sequence continues at coordinate 307 of JANYKH010000115.1, read as the reverse complement.
CGGTGGGAAAATCGGCGATGGTCGCAGCGGGAAGTGTGGTTATCCGGAGCGTACCTGACGGAGCCATGGTGGCCGGAAATCCGGCCCAAATCAAAGCTAACAATACCACTTTGCCCGATTAAAACAATTGATTAAGGAATAAAATGAATCTGACAATTATCGGCGGGGCCAGGCCGAATTTTATGAAAATCGCCCCCATAATGAGGGAGATCGCCCAGCACCCGGAAATCAAGGTGACACTGATTCACACCGGGCAGCACTATGACTTTCAGATGTCCCAGGTCTTCTTCCAGGAACTGGGCATCCC
>JANYKH010000024.1 GCA_025358235.1 Chloroflexota bacterium | reverse complement strand
GACGATCACTTTGCGGCGGCGGTTATAATCTTCCACCATATCGGCAACATCGCTGTCCCCGTTCTTCAGAGCTTCAATCGCTGCCACCTGGGCCATCGTCGAAGCGCACATCATAGTGTACTGGTGGATTTTCGTCATGCCGGCGATGATTTCTTTGCTGGCCGCGGCGTAACCGATACGCCAGCCGGTCATGGCATAGGCTTTGGAAAACCCGCCCAGAAGAATGGTTCTTTCTTTCATGCCCGGCAGGCTGGCGAAACAAACATGCTCAACGCCGTAGACCAGCCGGTTGTAAATTTCATCCGATAACACGATCAGGTTATGTTTTTTGGCGATATCCGCGATTTCCAGCAGTTTCTCCCGGCTCATCACGGCGCCGGTAGGATTAGAAGGGAAGCCAATCAGGATGGCCTTTGTTTTGGGTGTAATGCGGGCTTCGACATCCGCCGGATCAAGTTCAAAATCGTTTTTTCTAAAAGTAGGCACGCGTACCGGAGTACCGCCCGCCAGGATTACCACGGCGTCATAAGCTACGTAACATGGGTCCGGCATGATCACTTCATCGCCGGGATTTAATATCGCTCTAACGGCCAGATCAAGGGCCTCACTTACGCCCACTGTAATCAGGATTTCACTCGCGGGGTCATAGGTAATCTTGTGGTCCTTGCGCAGTTTCTTGGCCAGTTCCTGCCTTAGTTCTGGCATGCCGGAATTGGACGTATACATCGTATACCCCTTTTCCAGCGAGTTGATAGCTGACTCGGTAATATGCCAAGGAGTCGTGAAGTCCGGCTCACCGACTCCGAGCGAAATCACTCCTTCCATATCAGCCAGGAGGTCAAAAAACTTCCTGATGCCGGAGGGTGAAACGAGGTTCACCCGGTCGGAGATGACGTTGTTTTTTGTTTTGGTTTTGCCTACCATGGAAATCCCCCTGGCTTTAGAGTACTACCTGCTGCCGTTTAATAGGTTCCATGCCTTCAAGAATTACACCGTCTTCTTTATAACGCTTGAGCACGAAATGCGTCTCCGTGCCGTTAACGCCTTTAATATGGGCCAGTTTCTGAGCTACAAAATCCGCGATCTCATGCTCGGTCTTGCCCGCGGCCACCAGTAAAAGGTCAAATCCACCAGAGGCCAGATAAGCGGAACGCACCTGGGGAAAGAGACAAATACGCCCGGCCACGGTATCAAACCCGAACTCGGGTTCCGGCGTAACTTTGACTTCGATGAGCGCCCACACCTGCTCCTCGCCGATTTTAGGCCAGTTAATCAGTGCCTTGTATTTGAGGATGGCATGCTCTTCTTCAGCCTGTTTGATGAGCCTTTCCACTTCTACCACCGGCAGGCCGGTCATCGTGGCTATTTGTTTCGGCGTCGTCCGAGCGTCATTTTCCAGTATTTTTAAAATTTCTTTAATCATATTGCACCTGATAATTTATGTGTCCATATTATACTAAGGTGCAGCGGTTTTGCAAAATCAACGGCTGAGTGGTATTGTACCTAGTTGGTTGGGTCTTTAATACTGTGTTCTCAAAAAACCGTGCCCATGCGAGGCGAATTCTGAAAGCAGCTTAAACCAACGATCTACGGCGATTTGAGAAAGCAGAGCATTATTTAAGTTTGAGATTAAATTAACCTCTTTTGAGGAAGGTGCAGGTTTTAATGAAAAATCCTAGAGGTCCCATCGAACGCAACATCGCTCTGGAACTGGTACGCGTCACGGAAACCGCAGCGCTGGCGGCGGCCCAATACCTGGGCAAAGGCGACAAGAATTTGGTAGATGGGGCGGCGGTGGATGCCATGAGATTTACCCTTGGCAATATTGAGATGGACGGAATTGTCGTAATCGGCGAAGGTGAGAAAGACCATGCTCCGATGCTCTACATCGGGGAGAAGATCGGCAAAGGATCAGGTCTGGAAGTAGACATCGCAGTTGACCCGGTTGACGGCACGACCCTCACCTCTAAGGGTCTTCCCGGTGCGATTTCCACGGTGGCTCTTTCTGCCCGAGGTACCATGAACTACCCCAAGCAATTTCACTATATGAACAAAATAGTCACTGGCATTGAAGCCAAAGACGTTATCGATATCAGAGCCACGGTGGAAGAGAACCTGAAGGCCATTGCGAAAGCCAAGAAAAAACCCATTTCAGAAATTACCGTTGTGGTTTTGGACCGGCCGCGCCACGAGCAGCTGCTCACCGATATCCGGAACGCGGGCGCCCGCGTCAAGCTTATTTCAGATGGAGACGTGGCCGCCAGCATCGAGGCAGCCATGCCAAACCGGGAAGTTGATGTCCTGATGGGCGTGGGCGGCACCCCGGAGGCCGTGCTCTCAGCCGCGGCGATTCACTGTGTCGGCGGTATGATTCAGTGCATGGCCTGGCCCCGGAACAAGAGTGAGAGAGACGCAGCGGTAAAAAAAGGTATCGACGTCGACAAGATTTATAAAACTAACGATTTGATTGATTGTGACGACGTGTTTTTCGCCGCTACCGGCGTGAGCACCGGCGAGCTGCTGAAAGGGGTGCGGTACTTCAGCGGCGGCGCCCAAACCCAGTCCCTGGCAATGCGCTGTAAATCCGGCACGATACGCTGGATCGATTCCTACCACAACTTCAAACAATTGGACAAACGCAAGTTCCGTTAGGCTAGCGCGCGTAAAGCAGTTTTAACCGGCTCGAGCGGAGGTCGCTGCCCAGCAGCGTATCCGCGAGAGCCGTGTAAGATTTCTCATTGTAAGCTGCCCCGGCGAGATATAAATACGGCGCGAAATCAGTATAATCCTGCGTGCCCATTTCCGGGTATTCCCATTTTTGGCCGTTCAGGTATGGCAGCACGAAATCCAGCGCCTTGCGGATGCTGCGGCCATCAGGCGTGGAATACCGCCACAAATTTGACTCCGTTTTTTGCCCCATAACGGCCTGGTTGATAAAGGCCTGCAGATTGTACAGACTGTAATGCAGCGACCGCGTGCGGGCTAATTCCAGCGGCTGACGTCCATCCGGCTCGATCTGGGCGGCGATTCGGGCCGGTGTGCTGGTCTTTAGAACGCTGCTAGCCGTACCCAGGTCTCCACTAAAAAGCGCATACATCGCCGTCTGAGCGTCATACCATGCGCCGTGGTTGTTTTTCGCGGCGGCTTCCGCTTTGCCGGTGGGGCTCGTTTGAAGCCAATTAAGATAAGATAGGAACCATGTTTGCAGGGCTAATTGGTCCGCCGGAGTCCATTCTTTCAACCCGGTTAACAAAGCCGGATAGTCCAGCATTGCCAGAAAACCCACGGACTCGATGATGCCGCTGGCGCGGCTGCCGGGTTTACCGGGGATGCCCTGAGAGTAATCCATGTTGGGGTTCATGCGGGTGGCGGGGCTGATAAACCATGTCCGCAGCAAGTTAGCAGCTTGAATGCCGTACTTCTCCTCTCCCGTAAAATAATAGGCCAGTGACAACGTTTTTACGGCGGACAGCATGCCGTCCAGGCTAGATTTATCATAGAAGTCGGTTTTCGATTCCGGGTTTATTTCGCCGTCACGGACAATATATGGTTTGCCGTCGGCTTTGGCGGGGTCAGGCCAGTAGTAAATGGAAAGGCTCAGATAGTCGTGTTTGTCCCCGCCAGGTGGCGTGCCTTTTTTATTCATAACCGAGAATGGCCCTGCTTTCAAGGCCGAATCCGCGTCCCGACGCAGTTTTTCAATAACCGGGACTAATTCGGGGGCGTTACGGGAGACGCGCTGTTTGGCGCCTACGATAGTTTTTTGGTCTAGCAGGAAAAGGTCAGGCTGATGGGTGGTTGGGGTAATGGCGGTTGGAGTTGGAGATTGGGTTGAAAAAGGAGCAGAGGTTAGAACGGGAAGCGAGGTCGCAGTTGCGGGCGTGGCTGGAGTAGTTTGGATAGTCGCACTTGTGGAGAGCTTGATTGGGGGAAGAGGGGCGGGGGATGTGGCAACCGGCTGGCACGCGGCAAGGCATAAGATTGTGACTGCCAGCATTATACCCCTAAGACTTCCCCCCATTTTACTTCAATGTGCCGCGACGCTTACTCTGTTTAACTGCACAAAACCCAGCGGGCTGACCCGGTACCCCGTCACGTAAGGTTTTATAAGCGTATAACTTCGTGAGGTATAAAGCGGCAGGCAGGCTGCATCATCAACCAGTTTTTGTTCAGCCTGCTGGTAAAGCGTGAAAGAATCTCCCACCAGCGCCGCCTGGTTCAACAGTTTGTCTACTTCCGGGTTGGAATACTCGCCGTAGTTGGCATCCATGCCGGTGCGGAACAGCATATCCACAAAATCCTGCGGATGGGCATAGTCTGCAATCCAGCCCATGTCAAACATCTCGTTTTTTTCGGTCTTAAGTTCGTAAAGAAATAACTCCGGTTCAAGCTCGCGGATCTTTACTTCCACACCAAGGTTGTCACGCCATTCCTGCACCAGAGCCTCCAGGACTTTAGAGACCTGTCCACCAAATCCGGAGGTCGTCAGCGTGATCTGCGGCAGCCCGGCGGCATTCTTGTATTTTGATTTGGCCAGTGAGGCTTTAGCCTGTTCCGGA
>JANYKH010000262.1 GCA_025358235.1 Chloroflexota bacterium | reverse complement strand
TGTGCCAAGCCGCATCGGGAATTTCTTTGGCTTTAGCTTGCACCAAGGCGTTTTGGACCGGCGTATAAGGTGACAGACCAGGAAATTGGCACTCATATCGTTCCGGCATATCAATGATGCTACAATCAAGGGGTATGACCCAACAAAATACCTCTCTTGAAATCCGGAATGCCCGGCCTGATGAACTGGACCGCGTGGCTACCCTGCTGCAGGATGCCTACCGCCAATTTGAGCCAAACATGCCGGCGGAAATGTGGCGGGTGTATCTTCAAGACATCATTGATGTCAGAAGCCGTCTGGCAGCCTCCAGCCTTATCGTCGCTCTCGTTGACGGCCAACTTGCCGGCGCGGTCACCCTTTACATCGATATGGAATTTTCCAAAGCAGAAGGGTGGCCGGATGGTTGGGCGGGCATCCGCTTGCTGGCGGTCAATCCTGTTTACCGCGGGCGGGGCATCGGCCGCGCCCTTATGGATGAGTGCGTAAGGCGGTGCCGTGAGCGGGGCATCAAAACCATCGGCCTGCACACTAATGAGATGATGTCCGTCGCCCTGGCCATGTACACCCGGATGGGATTCAAACGCGTTCCGGACTTCGATTTTCATCCCACCCCGGAAATTACCGCTAAGGCATTCCGCCTGGACATGGATTAAACGACCGTATTCTTTAGAAAATCAAAACAATCCGTTTTCCCACGCTCTATTTATCAGTCGTCGTCTTTGATTCAATCAATTTTTCCCCTCCCCCCGTTTAAACTATCCGCCAACTGGGTTTGACCTCCTCGCCCTGATCAGCTTAAAATGAGCAAATCAATCACGGTCTCTCCGGGAGGATTTCTTTGGAACATATTTGGGCGCCCTGGCGTATTAAATATATCGAGAACGCTAAATCTGAAAAGTGCTTCCTCTGTGAAAACCCCAAATCAAAGGAAGATGATAAAAACTACATCGTCTACCGCGGCAAGCTGAACTGCGTTATGCTTAACAGCTTTCCTTATAATCCCGGCCATCTATTGGTCGCCCCTTACCGCCACATAGCCACCCTTGAAGAAATGACTACCGAAGAACGGCATGAACATATTGACCTGGTAACGCGCGCCGGGGTAGTACTGCGCAACGTCTTAAAACCGGCGGGGCTGAATTACGGGGTCAATGCCGGGCGGGTGGCAGGGGCGGGGGTGGCTGATCACGTCCATTCCCATATCGTCCCGCGCTGGTCAGGAGACACCAATTTTGTTACCGTTATCGGTGACATCCGCGTCGTCCCGGAAGCCCTTGCGGACTCCTACCTCAAGATCAAAGCGGGCTTCGCCGCTATTTAATCCCGCTTAAAAACCGGACACAAATAGCAGCCTACCATCTAATACGTTGCGGTTTGTTTTCAAAATCCAAACTTGCGCCTCTTCCCCGGAGAAAGAGGACGGGTGTTGAGGATTTTCAATATTTACTACCCTTTCGCCATCCCCACCTACAGCAAATACCCCTCCCCACCCCCAAATATCAGTATCCTCTCCGCCATTATTTAGGTAAAGGTACTGATTGTAGTCACTCCTCTAAACCAACTAGCATTTAAATAACGATTCAATTCAGGTCCATAGACTCAACACCTGAAGAAACGGATTTAGATGGAGGAATGTAGATGAGGATCTATGCCGGGAATCTTTCTTACAGTATGACCGAGGATGAATTACGTCAGGAATTTACCGCTTTCGGTGAGGTTGCTTCGGTAACTATCCCCACGGACAGATACAGCGGGCAGCCCAAGGGTTTCGGTTTCGTCGATATGCCCAATAACGCCGAAGCTGAAGCCGCCATCCTGGCCTTGAATGGCAAAGCATTAAAAGGCCGTAACCTTACCGTCAGCGAAGCCCGTCCCCGGACGGAAAGTGCCAGTGGAGACCGCGGCGGCGACCGCGGTGGCTACAGCGGCGGTGGTGGCTATGGTGGGAAGGGCGGACGGGAGAGTGGCGGGCGTGGCGGCGGATACGATCGCTAAGATAATTACTTAAAACCGGGCAGTCATTGAACCGGGGGGAACCGGGGAGTCCATGACGGCGTATCGGGTCTTACTTTTAACCCGGACTAGGGCAGAAAGTAAGCGATCAAAAACCCGATGATGGTGGCGGCGGAGATGGGGGGCAGCGCCGGCATGGGCTTCCCTTTCCACACTTTGGCCTGCAGCAGGTATGCCAGCGCCAGTCCAACAAACGTGGAAGCCGCCACAATCAGGGACCGGCCGAAACCCATGCTGAACAGTACGGATACCACCATTATCAGCGGGAAGGCAATGTCACCGCCCCCCAGCACGGAAAATTGTCTCTCCGCCTTTTCTTTCTGAGCCTCTTCTTTAAAAGTAAACGTGCCCAGGTTACTCTTCCAGTCCTCGTTTGAGCGGGGGATGATAAAAGCCGGCAAACTGCTCGTCTCTGAAAGCCGGTCCGCCATCCAGACCATGTAGCCGAAGCGCACCGCTAAAAAATCATAGACGGATATAATCAGCATTACAATGACGAAGGTCCAGGGTGAAAACAGCGGGCCAAAAATCGAAGCTGTGCCCGCCATCGTGAGAACCATTACCGCGGTATGCAGCCAGACCACCGGGCGTAACGTCCAGATGATGGCGATTAACCCTCCCACCGCCAGTGCCGCCTCCCAGGGCAGAAAAAACATGAAGCAGATGAAAATACCCCAGGCATAGGCCATCGTAAAAAGGCCCTTCATGATGTATTGCAGCCACCGGCGCGGAATTAGAAAAAGAATCCCCCCGATGAGGAGGACGCTTCCGGCAAAGTAGAGCAGAGCTCCCCCTACGTTCGCCTCAGGTAGGGCAATGTTGTTTTCAATCAGGTAGGCCTGCTCCTGAGGAGTGATGATGTAGGTCAAAGCCAGGCAAAGCGCCAGGATAATGCTGGACCAGACAATCGGGTGGCCTTTTAACCTATCTTTCACGCTTGCACCTTCGCCTTACTGCACAATGATTTTACTCATTTTACCCTATATCAACGAATTCCGGGAATAAAGGTTGGTTTACCTCCCGGTTTCCAAGTTGCAAGGGGCACACTAATCCCTTGTTATAAAGAATGAAAAGAGAAGATGGCAGATTAATACTAGCTTTATGTAAATCTGAGAAATCGGGGATAAAACTGAGTGGGTTAGACCTGCTGGGTTACCGGTTGCCGGGTTTCATGACATTGCGTGGCTTTTACCAGTGCGCTCATTCCCCGCTCCAGGTCCTGCAGCTCTTCCGCTGTCATTTTCGCGAGGACTTCTTTCATCTGGCTGGCACGGCTCTCGTTTAGGCTGTTGAGCAGGCCCTGGCCCTTCTCCGTGATCTGGAGCAGCATTATCCGGCGGTCTTCACGGCAATCATGGCGGGAGACCAGGTCCTGGTCAACAAGCCTATCGATGATACCGGTCACGTTGGAAGGAGTGACTTTCAGAGCGCAGGCCAGTTTTTTAAAATTGGTCTGGCCCTCTCTGGCAATGAAAAACAGACTTTTTAACTGAGCTATTGTCAGCCCGATGTTCATCCAGGCATCCGGGCAAACCTGCCCGAACGACTTATTCATCTGTTGTTGCAGATCGATTACCTGCCGGGTTAGCTCAGTTCTGTCTGTTTCCATTCCCACCCTTAAGGCTTGGCCATGCCGGGAA
>JANYKH010000220.1 GCA_025358235.1 Chloroflexota bacterium | reverse complement strand
CCGGACCGTTTTGTGGCCGCGATGGCACGGCTGAAGCCCCGCACCCTCATGACCGCCGCCGACTTTGAGCGCGCGCCGGTGGAAGTGAAGCTGGGGTAGGTTAAACTTTTTGCCCAATTAGACTGTTCTCCCAAGAAATACCCAATCATTGTAACGAATACTCCCACTTATTTATTTCTTAATTTTTACGTTAACTCTTGACATTTATGTACCATTATGTTACATATTATTTGGTATAAAGTTTTTGTATCTTATGATACGTCAACGATGGGGTGTTACAATGGCACTTAAGGATCAATACCTAACGGTTTCTCAGGCTGTTCAAGAGTATGGAGTCACTCGTCAGACAATACACCGGTGGATTCGCGACGGCGTCCTAGAAGCAGAAAAAGTAGGGAGAGAGGTCCTCATTAATAGGCAGTCAATGACTGAGCATAGGATGAGCAAAGTCGGAGAAATGATGTCCAAAATGGTGAGCTGGTGGTTGGCTAGTGACAATTTCCAGCCGATCCGGGATAAATTGAATCTAGGTCAAAAAGATATCATTAGAACTTGTGGAAAAATTGAAGATCTGACCTTCATCGTCACACATGAAGATGGATTAAAAGAAAAAATTGGTATCAAACAATATGGTATGACTACCGACGATAAAAATCGCTCTTTCAGATATTGTATTGACGAAATCGGACGCTCAGAATATAAGCTCAATACCAAGCTAAAACACAATAAAATCAACGACAAAAAAATCGGCAGTGCGGGCACGGACAATCCGCGCCTTTAAAAATAAGTATTTAAGGAGGACTTACAATTGGGCATATTGACTTGGTTAAAAAACTTTAATAAAACTCCCTTGAGGATTGATCAAGTTTTTCTAGTTTCCCAACTTAGCCTAAATCGAGAAGAATGTTTGAAAATAATCCCAAATGAAATGAAATCAGAATTCCTATCCCTATATTCGAAAAGAAACGTTGAAAATCTAGTTCGAACAGCCTTTGATACAAGGATGATCAACGATAAACACCGAGGCGATTTCTTTCGAATGTTGGTGCTGGGCACTCTATCGATTAAAGGGTTCGGTTTCAGAATACAAGCTTTCTTTGGGATTGCGCCCAAAATTGTAGGCGAAGCTATGCTTCGGGATATTGACCCGAATTTATTCATCACAAACGCCAACAGAAATTAAAATAAAGGATTTTGATTCTATTGGCGGGAGCGGATGGGAGTCGAACCCACCGGGGCACTTGCGTACCCCCAACGGATTTGAAAGCCGCGAACCCCACCCGGGATCATCCGCTCCCCCGCTGACTATATTAACGCAAACGGGGACTGTTTTACCACCATACCGGAAAACCTGCCCCAGTCCCTAAAGACCGGAATATTCCGTGGACGCCTCGCGCGCCCGCCGCGGCTGCACCAGCTTCGCCAGCCAGATGCTCATTTCATAAAGGATGTACAGCGGAATCGCCACCAGCGTCTGGTTGATCGGGTCAAACGTCGGCGTAATGACCGCCCCCACAATAAACGCTCCAACAATCGCCCACTTGCGGTACCGCCCCAGCCACTCGCTCTTGATCAGGCCCAGGCGCGCCAGGAACGTGCTGATTACCGGCAGCTCGAAGATAATCCCGATGGCCAGAAGCAGCCGCGTCACCGTTGAAATATAGTTTCCGATTCTTATCTGCGGCGTCGCGATGTTGGACCCGAAAGTGGTCAGAATATTCAGCGCCGGCGGCAGCAAAACAAAGTACCCGAAAATGACCCCGCCCAGAAACATCAGGCACACCCACGGCAAAATCAGGTAGAGATATTTCTTTTCCTTGCGGGTCAGCGCCGGGGTGACGAACAGAATCAATTGCAGGATGATAAACGGCGCGGAAAGCACCAGCCCGCTGAACAGGCACACCTTCATGTATGTGCCCATCATCTCGGTAAGCTCGATATAGACAAACTGTGCGCCCTGCGCCGGCTGAACGAGGATTTCAAAGATGCGGTCAGCGAAGAAGAACGAGACGCCGGTGGCGATGACGAATGCTATGGCGCAATAGATGAGGCGCTGGCGCAGTTCATCGAGGTGGCCGAGTACGGTCAAGGGTTTGTTGGATGACATTAGATGCCGGCCCCTGGTCCGATGTCGTCCTTATCCGGGGCTGTTGATGGCGGAGTCCCGGCTTTGGCGGAAGTTTTTTGGGCCTCTTCCATCTCGATTTCCCGGTTGACCGCGGAGGTCAGCTCGGAACTGGCCTTCTTGAAATTGTGCACCGTCTGCCCCAGACCACGGGCAATTTCCGGTATCTTGTGGGGTCCGAAAATGATCAGAATAACAACCACCACAAGGAAGATTTCTTCCCCGCCGATGCCAAGAAAGTCCCCCATAATTCGTATCCTGAATTATTAACGGGGGATTCTAAACGGTCTTCTTGGTTTCGTCTTTTACGGTCTTGGCTTCTTCCTCACCGGACGCGGCTTTCTTGAAGTTATGGATGCCCTTTCCCAGCGCTTCGCCGACCTGAGGCAGCTTGCCCACGCCGAACACGATCAGGATTACCAGTACCACCAGAGCAATTTCCCACGGACTTAAACGCATATTAACCTCCCTGGTTTTGCAATCTCTCCGGATATGTGAAGACCGATAAACGGCCCACTCTAACGTATCCCACTACGGATATCCCCATGCTCTGCCCCAGGTTTATCGCCCGGTCCGTGGCCCCGCTCCGCGAGGCTACCACCGGCACCTGCATCCTGGCGGCTTTATATACCATTTCAGAAGAAATTCTTCCGGTCGTAATCAATATTTTGTTCCGGGTATCCAGCTTCCGCAGCAGGCATTCCCCGGCGATTTTATCGAGCGTATTATGCCGCCCGATATCTTCCGATATTACCAGCAGGCTGTCATTCGTGCACAGCGCCGAGCAGTGAATCCCGCCCGATTGCTGGAATATTTCCTGTTTTTCCTGCATCTGCTTCATCAGCGCCAGCACCTGCGGCGCCGTGACCCTTAAATCCGATTTCACCGGCTCCTGCGCCACGGCGAAACTCGTCCCGCCCCCGCACCCGGATGTGATCATTCGCTTTTCCGGCGGCTTATATTCCACCGTCAATTTCACATCCGCCAGCGAGTCGTCTTCGCAGACCCTCGCGCTCACCACTTCATTCAGCCCTTTAATAATGCCTTCCGAGTACATGAACCCGAGGACGAGGCAATTCAGCTTTGCAGGCGTGCAAAGCATCGTCACCACTTCCTGCCCGTTGATGTAGATGGTAAAAGGCATTTCGGACGGCACGGGCGTTACGCGGGTGCTCCACTCGTTGCCGGAGAAGACCTGGCTCGTTACGCCGGGGCTAACTCCCTCTTGCGGGGTTTCATCGGCGATGGTCATCGCTTCCGTCCTTTGAAAAGTATATTTGATGAATCAGTTTATAACCATCAGTAAAAGTACGCAACTTTACTTCGAAAGCGCGCGATACACGCCCCCGGCATGTCATTGCGAGATTCGCCAGAGGCGAACCGAAGCAATCCGTCCGCACCCCGTCGTTCGTCTGTCATCCTGAACCCGTCTGTCATGCTGGAGCGCAGCAATCCACTATTGCCCTCGCCCCTTGAGGGAGAGAGGCAGAGTGAGGGGGCGTTAGCAGTCCTGTCATTCCAGCGAAAGCTGGAATCTACTCTTAGCTGTCTGCAGGCCTGTTTACGGCGCAAAACTCATAATGTCTTTGCGGGTGAACCGAAGCACTCTCAACGCCTGACGCGTAACCTTGTGGCCGAACCCGGGGGCCCAAGGGCGCGGGGGCAGCGCCCCCGCGCAGTTCTTTCCCCCGCTCCGTCATCCAATCGGAGCTATTTTCTTTGACTCACGCGTACAGAACAGGCTAAACTTTCATTATGGAAACATTTCAAATAGGAAAATGTTGACTTTGTTCCCCAAAATTATTACCTCGATTGGGGGGCGGAGGGCGGGCTTATCACAGGACTGATGAATACGGTCAAGGTTTCTTTTTTTCTCGCCTATAAATCAATTTTACGCGGCAATCACTGGGCCCTCGCGTTGACCATCCTTGTCATGGCCCTTAGCTTCGTAAACCTGATTTTTACCGCCTCGCTGCTCAATGGCGTAATGTCCACCCTTGACGATCAGCTGGTCAATAACCTTCTTGCCAATATCACTGTTAATCCGGAAGATAACAAGTTTTATCTGGACAACTCGGAGAATCTTCAATCTAAAATTGCCGGTTTTCCGGGCGTGGCGGCGGTCTCATCCCATCTCAACAACTGGGCCGTCTTTGAATATCAATGGGAAGAAAAAAAGTCCCCCGCGGACAAGGACAAAACCGGTCGTTGGGATGTCATCGGTATCGATCCCGACCGTGAGGCGCAGGTCACCGCCATCCATGACAGTCTGATTGCCGGCAGTTATCTTGAAGAAGGGGACCGGGATCAGATTCTGCTCGGAGTGGAAATAGCTGGCGGTCCCGAGGCGCAGGCTTCGTCTTTTTTGACCCTGGGTGGCGTGCAGGTGGGCGACAAGGTACGGCTGACTTATTCTAACGGCGTTAAGCGTGATTATATCGTCAAAGGCATTTTCCGTGCCCGTGAAATGTTCCGCTCGGACGATCTTTCCTTCGTTACTCATAAAGAAATGGCCGCGGTCATGGGCCGGACAACTTTCATCGATCGCGCCAACCAGATACTGGTGCGCACCAACAAAGGCGTTGACGAGTCCAGCCTTGCGGCGAAGTTCCGTGAAGTGGGGATTGGCGGGGTAGTGCGGACCTGGCGGGATTATGGCGGGGCGCTGCGCAGCATGGTCTCAACCTTCGATATCATCGCGGCGGTTTTAAGCGCCGTGGGTCTGGCGGTGGCAGCCATCGTCATGTTCATCGTGGTGTATATCAGCGTCGTCAACCGCAGAAGGCAGATAGGCATTCTCCGTGCCATCGGACTGAAGCAGGACATCATCATCGGGTCATATTTAATCCAGGCTCTCCTTTATGCGCTTTGTGGGGTGGCGCTGGGCTATCTCATGATGCGGTTTGGCGCGGAACCCTACTTCATCAGCAACCCGCTGGTGCTGCCCATCGGCGTGGTCAGTCTTAATATCAGTCCGGATATGGTAATAAAAGCCTTTGTTGGCCTTGTAATCTCCGCCGTGGTAGCGGGCTTTTTACCCTCTTGGGCCATTATGCGTCAGAGCCTTATTAAGGCGATCTGGGGTTAATCAGTTGATAAAAGTCAGTGATTTGCACAAGATTTACGGCCAGGGTTCCACTGCAACCCATGCCCTCAATGGCGTGACCCTGGATATTGCAGACGGGGAATTTGTGGCGGTAATGGGGCGCAGCGGTTCCGGTAAATCCACTCTTCTCCATTTGCTCGGTTTGCTTGATCCTCCTACCAGTGGCGGCATCCGGATCGAGGGCGTTGATGTTCTCGCGGTTCATCATGG
>JANYKH010000201.1 GCA_025358235.1 Chloroflexota bacterium | reverse complement strand
CTCGTGCGGGCCGCGCGAACGGTGTAAACATCGCCTTCAATCCAGGCGTCCATGACGAAAAGTTCGGGACGGGCCTGGGAACCGCCATCAAAGGTGTAGCGGTTCTCAACAATCAAATCAGCTTCCTTGAAAGCTTTTTCGGTGTCTCCGCGGTGAATCTTCAGAACAGTACAGGCATTGGGGATTTCGCGTTCCATCGAAGAGCCCATGAGGTAGACGCCAGGCTGGCCGTATTCTTTCTTGTTAGGATGAATTACGACGGGACAATCTTTCTTGAAGGATTCCTCGGCATCAAAAACTGCCGGCATGGTTTCATATTTTATATCCAGAAACTGCATCGCTTCTTCGGCGATTTCTTCTGAATCGGCAATAACCGCGCCAACCGGTTCCCCGATATAGCGGACAATACCGTCTACGGGGAGAATATATTTATCTACGCAAACGATATAACCCGTGCGCTTTTTGGGGACGTCATCAGGAAGGACAACGCCGCGGACGCCGGGGTAGGCTTCTACTTTGGAAGTATCGATGCTGATGATCTTGGCGTGGGCGTGCGGACTGCGGATTATCTTAACGTGAAGTACGGAAGCGTCAAAATCGGCAGTATATTTGGTTCTGCCCATGGCCTTATCCATGGCATCTACTTTGGTTAGACTCTTGCCTACAACAGATAATTCTTCCATGATATTAGGCCCCCTTCTTCATGGTTTCGGCAGCGGCCAGGATTGATTCCACGGTTTTGACATAACCGCTGCACCGGCAATAGTTACCGGCAATTCCGGCCCGGACCTCTTCTTCGGTCACGTTCGGATTCTCATCAAGCATGGCCTTGGCGACCATGATCATGCCCGGCGTGCAGTACCCGCATTGAATGGCGAAATGGTCTACAAAAGCCTGCTGCAGGGGATGAAGTCCGTTTTTGCTGATGCCTTCGATAGTTGTAATCGTTTTGCCCTCGGCGGTAACGGCCAGAACCAGGCAGCTCTTAACCGATTTGCCGTTGATTATAACGGTGCAAACGCCGCAGTTGCCGGTGTTGCAACCTTCTTTAGTGCCGGTAAGGCCAACATCCTCGCGGAGGACCTTAACCAGGGTCTTCCAGGGTTCTACGGAAAGCTCGTAGTCTTGACCGTTAACATTGAGCTTGAGAGGTACTTTCATTTTTGCCTCCGTCCTTATCGTGCTAAATAGGCCCGCTTGACGGCCTCAGTGACAGTGCTTTGGACAACCAGGCCGATCATGGCCTTCTTATATTCAGCGGAACCGTATACATCGGAAATGGGTTTAGCAGCCGCCACGGCCGCGGCAGTGACGCTTTCAAGGGCGGCCGGCGTAATAGAGCCGTTGGTAACCTTTTGTCCGATGAGCAGCTGTTCGGCTTCCTTCGCCCGGGTGGGGGTGGGGCCTACAGCCTGGAGAATTATGCTGGCGGCGGCAACCGTCTTCAGCCGGGGATCCAGAGTAACCGCGGACGCGCCGGAGGCGATAGGGGAGTCAGTAAGGCGGACGCGTTCTTTTTGATAGACGCTGCCGGTATGGGGTGCTGGCATGGGGATAGAAATTTCGGTTACGATTTCATCCGGCTCGAGGGCGGTCTTCATATAGCCTACCAGGAAATTTTCGACCGTGATTGTTCGCTTGCCCTTAGGGCCGGTGATATTGAAGCTGGCATTCAGCGCAATCAGGGAAGGTCCGAGGTCCGAAGTAGGGCTGGAGACGCAGATATTGCCGACGACGGTGCCCCAGTTGCGGGTCTGAACGTCGCCCACGAATTTCTCGAGATCGGATAGCATAGGAGTTTTGGCTTTGATGATGGGCGAATCTTGAATGGAACGATTGGTAGTTAGTGCTCCGATGAGGATAGCTTCCTTCGTTTCCTTGATGTAGTCCAGCCCCGGGATCCCATTAATGTCTACCAGGAACTGGGGTTTGATCATGTTGTGCTTGAGGAAGGGAAGAATGCCGTGTCCGCCGGCGATAATCCGGGCTTTGCCCCGGTTCTCAGCCAACATCGTGCATGCTTCGGGGATGGTTTTGGGTTTTAAAACTTGAAAACGAATCATTTTTACACCCCTGCCGAATTAATAAATATCAGGAAGAAGAAGGGGACAATATGAAAACGCGTTTTAAATTGTTAAACCCGCATTGCGCTGCACGGATACCACTGGTTGGCGCCTTTGCAGTGTGGATAGAAAGCCCCGGCGCAACCTCCGCACGTATAACCTTCACGGTTTCCGGCGGCGCACCAGACTTCCGGGGTAGATGGTTTGGCCTCCGGTTCGGCAAAGAATTCAGGCTGAGGAAGTTCCGTGGACTTGTTGCCAGCATTTGCGGGTTTGTTATATGTGTGTGTCACATATGAAATTATGATAAGATGCGCTGAATTTGTCAATAGCGGAAGTGCCATTTCAGCCTATTTCCTCGAAAAGTGAGGGTGGTGATCACACTTTTACCCTATCGTCACTCGGCCGGAATGTACACTGGGTTTGTAATTAGCAGACATAATTGAGAGCGGAATGGACAGTCTTAACAGGCTTCAGGCTTGACAGAACATCGTG
>JANYKH010000192.1 GCA_025358235.1 Chloroflexota bacterium | reverse complement strand
GAACAACGCCCGGTCTACGTGGGTGAGCAGACCCAACCGTGCTAACTCCGGTGCCAGCCTGCGCCATTCCTGCTTGGCCTCGGTGGAGAGCCACGAGGGGCAGGTTGGCCTGCCCAGACCCGGCTGCGGTGATTTGCCTTTCGTCGGCCTTTTGCCGGGGTTGCCCTCAAGCATCCTCTCTTGATCAGTCTTGGGTATTGGTCCCCGTTTTCCCATATTGTTTTGCCTCCTGGAATCGATTCGAATTTTTCCGCAGGAAACCTGCGCACACGCGTCTGTGGCTGCCCACTTGGTTTTATGGCTAAAGGCTGTACCTAATATGACCGCCTTCCCCCCGTTCATCTCGCTTCCACCCCACATTTGCCACAGACCACTTTGGGCTGTTCCTCATTGGTGTAATGCCAGTTATCAGCCCCGCATGAGCAGGGTTCTAATGGGATATCACGAAGTTCTGTGGTGGGTGCGGTGGGTTGTGGTGGGTTTTCTATGTTTCCCTCGCGAGAGAGATTATATAGAGGATTAACCTGATTTTTCGGGGTCTCAGGCGTCAAACCCACCACAGATGGGTCAAACCCACCACAGGATTTCAACCCGATACCCCGATAATAGGTTGCATCTCGCTGAACCAACTTCTCGTACTTGTCTTTCATTCGGCGTCCGAAAGCGGTAAGCGAGAGCCGTTCTCGCTCCCGCAGATTTAAGCTCGCAGCCCATTTCACATATTCTTTATAGAGTTCTGAGGACTTGGTAACAGCCGCCGGTGTTTCAACACAAATTTCCGTGATGAACAGGCCCAGAGGGTCTGACTCAGTTTTGTATTCCTGAGTCGCTGCAGTTATCGACTTGGGGATATCTCCCAGCCCGCGTTTCTGCCATTCCAAGCATCCCCGGACGAGCCATGCCAATATGCCGGGGGCTTCGGCATCCAGCTTCTTACCCAGTTGCTTATCGTCATTCGTTCCGGTAAATTGCCGGGTAAACGGAACCAGACGCACTCTTCGCCAGAACCCAAAAGAGTCATCTTCGACACGTGGTTTGTGGTTAACGAAAAGACATATCTTGCAAGCCGGCTGAAAGGCAAAAAACTCCTGGTGGAGATACCGGGCGCTAATGCGGTCCTCGCCGCTAATGGCTTTGATCCGGGCCTCGTTCAACCTGGTGCCGTCGTTTGTTTCCGAACTGGTAACAAAGCGCCGTCTTTCCAACGCAGCTAAGTCATTCGGGATGCCCGAAGCGCGAGACATTTCGAAGGTGCTGAAAGGAGCATCATGGGCGTAATCACCCATGGATTGCCGGAGTGCATGGTTGAATTTGCCTTTGCCGTTTGCGCCAGTCCCATAGCCGATAACGATAATCTGCTCGCGGGTGTCCCCGGTGATGCCGTAACCAAGAAAGCGCCACATCCAATCAATCAGTGTTTTATCCCCGTTGAATATCTCAGCCAGGAATTGTTCCCAGCGAGGGCATTGGGCGTTTGGATCGAATGCTATACCAGTCGACATGGTGATTCGGTCGGACTGTTTGCCTGGCTTGAGATCCCCTGTTTGTAAATCGATTACTCCATTTGCACATCCCAGCAGCCATCGGTCCTGATCCCAGTTCTCACCTGAATCTGCCACGGGAAGTAGATTTTGGGTTATGGAGACCGCCGCTTCTATCCGATTCCGATTCTCTGACCCGATGGCCCACTTTGAAGAGTTTCCACGCTCGGCCAAGTCCTGAATAATCGAGGCCCGGTGATAACGCTCTCGGGCTGATTCAATGGCAAACCTGTAAATCTGGCCGGTGCCGTCCGGCTGCCAGATATTCCCATTCCAGACCAGCCATCGACTTCGCCGGTGGTCGTAGCGAATTTTATCGCCATGCAAAGCGATGATGAGTTCGGCATTGCCTGTATCAGTGAGGTTATTGTTTACCCCCTGCATGTTTGCAGGCTCGTATCTGGCTATGCTTTTGGCGATGTTTTCGACCTCACTGTCGGACAATGGGGGGAAACATCTGGCCTGATTTTCCAACTTGAGACCGGCTTCAATATCTTCGGGTGCCATTCCACCTCGACGCATCGAACCCGCCAGGCTCGTCAGGGTGGCATTGCGTTGACCTTCGGGAATTAGACCTGTACGACTTCCCTCAATTGTTGTTCGAGCTGTTGGCTTGGATGAAGCCATTTCTACGAGCCAGGCAGGCGCTGGCACAATCGGATAATCATCCATGACTTCGTAGCGATTTCCCGAAGAGTGAACGCTCGGCGGTGCGACGATGTATCCGCCATTCGCCCGAATATCTACCCCAGAGAACCCGTACTTCCCTGCTCCGCTTCGGATATCTGAACCCTCCGGGGCTCGGTAAATCCAATGCTCCCCGCCACCACCTGTTCGGTGAACCCTGGTTCTCGGAAATGGGCCATACTTTTTAATAAGTTCTGTTTTACTTTCAAGCCCCTGATTCTTTACATCAAAATCGATTACTATCAGGCCTTCCGTGGCGATCCCGATATTCGCTTCAGACTGTTTTTCCCAATAATCTGCTATAATATCTGAGGATTGAGTCGCATCGTGGAAACCATGTTGAGACAACGGAGTCTTCTCTCGTGGCGCTAACGGAAATACGCGGAATCCTTGTTCCGCGTAATCCAACGCCCAGGCTTTTAGGGAAATAGACTCAGTGATGGTCATCTCGCTTCTGCCACCGGCCATCGCCCGGAGGGGAGTTTAATTAGACGCTTCGCGTAGCAGTTCTTTTGTTCAGGGATGCCCGTGCGGATATTACGGGGATCCGGTTAAGCCCTGCACCTGCCCCTCCAGTCTGGTGGCACGCTATCAGAGGCGAATCAGCGGCCCATTCCTGGACCGGATGGACATCTTCGTTGAAGTACCACGCATAGATTATGACAAGTTGACGGACGACCGCCTGAGCGAGTCTTCAGAGAAAGTGCAGGCAAGGGTAGAGTCCGCCAGAACGATCCAGCTAAAACGTTTTAAGGGCACGCGGCTGATCTGCAACGCGGACATGACGCCCACCGAGATACGGGACTACTGCCAGCTTGAAGATTCAGCGCAGGGGCTGATGAAAGCGGCCATGAAGCAGTTAAACTTCTCCGCGAGGGCCTTCCACCGGATCTTGAAGCTGGCAAGGACTATCGCCGATCTGGAAACCGTGGAGACGATTAAGGCCCAGCACGTCGCTGAGGCTTTGCAATACAGACCAAGACGAATGATCGCGTAGAATTCTGCCCTTCCTCGATTGAAAACGTGAAGAGGCGGGAGTCGTCCTGCAAGACCAATCCTTCGGCGATCCGGTACGTAACGGCTAATTCATCGCCCTTTTTAAGGTGACCATAAATTATGGATTTCTCAAATACAATCGTCAGAGATTTCGCCGTAATCATGACCATAGCGGCGGCGGTTACAATAATATTTCACTGGCTTAAACAGCCCCTGATACTGGGATACCTGATAGCCGGGGTGATTATCGGGCCTTATACGCCGCCATTCAGCCTGATCACAAGCCTCAGCGTGTTGAGTGCGGCGGCGGAACTGGGAGTTATTTTACTGCTTTTCGGAATCGGGCTGGAATTCCCCATTTCCAAGCTAAAGTCAGTGGGTTTTAAGGTTTCGGCGGGCATCGCCGGGATTGAAATTATCGTCATGTTTGCGGCGAGCTTTGCGATAGCATGGCTACTTCACTGGTCTTTTATGGACGCCCTTTTTCTAGGAACGGCGCTGGCCAGCAGCAGCACGACAATAGTGGCCAAAGTGCTGAGCGACATGGGGAAACTACAAGATACGCCGGGGATGGTGATGCTGGGCGTGTTGGTGGCTGAAGACCTTGTCGTGGTGGCGCTGCTGGGATTCATAAGTTCCTTAACGGTCAATGATTCTACTTCTGCTTTGATAGGACTGTCCTGGACGGGAATAAAAATCATATTGTTCATTGCGGGCTCGATAATCATCGGGGGACTGATAGTAACAAAGCTGGTTGATCGTGTGGCACGGTTGGAACATGACGAAGTGCTGATTCTAACGGTACTCGGTTTCTGTTTCGGATTATCAATTATTGCAAACCGGCTTGGATTCTCCATGGCCATCGGGGCATTTTTGATGGGTGTACTAGTGGCCAGTTCAAAATCGCTGAACAAAGTGGCGATGCTTACCACTCCGATAAAAGACATGTTTGCGGCCATGTTCTTTGTATCTATCGGTGCGCTGATTGATTTTACCCAGTTCAGGTTATTTTTATTACCGGCGCTGATTGTGACCGTAGTAATGATGATCGGTAAAGTAGTGGGATGCGGAATGGGGACAAAGCTGTTCCGTTATGACAATGCCACGGTTTTGAGGGTGGGGCTGGGGATGGGGCAAATAGGTGAATTTGCTTTCATCGTAATGAAGGTGGGACAGGACATGAACGTGATAAGCCCTTTCCTGTTCCCGACGGTGGCAGTGGCGGCGGCGATAACCACCTTTTTAACGCCCTATATGATCGAACTAAGTTATAAAACCAGGTTTGATTTACCCAAAATCAGGTTATAATCACGCGGCACATTTAAAGCGGACTATTCTGCGGCGGGAATGTTACCTTCATTCCCCTTTTTATTTGTCCCCACAAACAGGGCCACGAAGGCACCCAAAAACAGGATACCCGCTGCGACATACATCACGGTGTTAAGAGAGCGGGCAAATTCCGTCTGAAAAAGGACAAATATCTCGCCCTGGAGGGCGGGGGGAACCCCCGGAAAACCGCCAAAGGCCCCCAGGCTCCCTGAACTCAGGTTTGATAAAATCTGTTCCCTCAAACCGGGGGCAATCTCCGGTACTTTATTGAGACCGGCCGCAATATTAGCCATCAGCCGGTTCTGCAGCAGGGCGCCAAGTATCGAGATACCGAGGACAGACCCCACCTGTCGCATCGTACTGAGGATGCCCGCTCCTGCCCCGGACTTCTCCACCGGAGTGCTGGCCATCACGACAGTCGTTATCGGGGCCATGACCATGCCAATGCCCAGTCCGGTTACGGCGAGAGGCAGGATAAGGGCCGCCTCGGAGGTGGTGGGGGAGAGATGGGACAACAAATAAATGCCCAAAGCGGCAGTCAGCATCCCCGTAAAAAGAATCCAGCGGCCACCAATGCGGTCGGTCAGCCGGCCAGCCAGAGGCGCAGTAACCAGAATCAGCGCGGGCATGGGTACGAGGGTAACTCCGGCTTTTATGGCGCTAAAGCCGAGGATTACCTGCAAGAAAAGGGTGACCATAAACAGCGTCCCGAGCATTCCAAACGTCGTAATCAAACCGACAATATTGCCGGCTGTAAAGGTACGGTTACGAAAGAGGAAGAGGGGGACGAGGGGGGCTTTCTCCCGGCGTTCGATAAATATAAAACCGAGAAACATCAACAGACTTAAAGCAAAAAGGCCCACAATCACCGGGGAAGACCACCCAAAATTCTGCCCCTCAACGAGCGCGAAGGTAAGGGCAAAAAGGGCCACAGAAACGGTGACAACGCCAGGGTAATCGATATGTTTAGTCACGCGGGGTTCGGTGGAGTTGGGGAGAATCCGGACGGCCGCGAAGAAAGCCAGAATGCCGACCGGGACATTTACCAGAAAAATGGCATGCCAGGAATAGACATTTATCAAAATGCCGCCCAGAATCGGACCGAGGGCATTAGCGGCGCCGGCGACACCACCCCATATCCCCAGAGCGGCCCCCCGGCCGGTAGCGCTGAAGGTAACGTTCAGGATGGAAAGTGTGGCCGGCATCATGGCGGCGGCTCCGATTGCCTGAATACCGCGGGAGAACAGCAGAAAACCAAAGTTAGGGGAAAGCCCGCACATTAAAGAGGCGAGGGTAAACACCACCAGCCCACCGTTGAAGAGGATTTTGCGCCCATAGATATCCCCGAGTCGGCCGAGAGTAATAAGCAGGACGGCAAAAACGAGGACGTAGACGTTAAGCATCCATTCTATGGAAGAGATGCCGACATTAAAGGCGGTCATGATGTGAGGTACCGCGATGTTCACGATAGTGACATCAAGCAGGATCATAAAAAGAGGGATCGCGAGGATGAGCAAAACGCGTCCGCGGCCCTCAGCGAAAGGGGAAGTTGGGGGTGTTTTCACGATATACCTTTAACCAAGTCCCCGTGATTAGAATAACTCAGATTAAATATATTGGAGGGGAGGAGGGGCGCGCAATCAGTAAGGATACGGATTCTGCTGATGTAAGCTTGGTGAGCCTAACCCCCAGCCCCTTACCGTCGGCAGGCAGGGTCTAATGCCAAATTAGGTATGACGGGAAGGGGAGTAAATTATTGAATAGCTAACTTCACCTGCAGGAATGGCGGGGTTACCTAGATTCTGGATCAAGTCCAGAATGACAGGGACGCAGACGGATTGCTTCTCCGCCTGTGGCGCATCGGAATGACATGATATGTGAGGCCGGAGGCAACCAATATGGGGATTTAGGCCATATGTAGATTCCAGCCTGCGCCGGAATGACAGGATAAGGACAGGCTGATTCGCCTCGCCCGCGATGACTACGCGCCGGGGGGTTAGACGGTAAGCGCTGTGAGGCTGCTCATGTGCGGCGCTGCCGTAACTGGCCGCAGGCGGCATCGATATCTGAACCGCGCTGAACCCGCTGGGTTACAGGGATATGGGCGTTCTCCAGAACATCACGGAAGGCGCGGATGTTGCCGCGTCTTGAACCCTGAAATTCGGTTCCGACAACTGAATTGTAAGGGATTAAACTCACGTGGCAGTTCAGGCCATGGAGTAATGCCACCAATCTATGGGCATCGGCGACGCTGTCATTAACACCGTCCAGCAGGCAATATTCAAAAGTCACCCGCCGCCCGGTTTGCAGGGTGTATTCACGACAAGCATCGATGAGTTCCGCCACGCCCCATTTGGCCATGCCAGGGACAAGCTTCCGGCGCAGATCATCGGTTGGAGCGTGAAGCGAGATGGCCAGGTTGATGTGGGTTTTCTCCAGGGCTAACTTGAGGATGCCGGGCACACAACCGGCGGTGCTGACGGTGATGTGCCGCATCGCGATACCTAATTCGTTGTTAAAAAGCCGCATGGCTTTCAGAGTCGCTTCATAGTTGAACAACGGCTCGCCCATGCCCATAAAGGTAACATGGTCAATACGGGAGAGTTGATCGCCATTTTCCGAGGCCTGCTTCCGCGCCCATTCTTGCACTGCCAGCACTTGCTCGACAATCTCTCCCGGGGTGAGGTTACGGGTGTAACCACTGCGACCTGTGGCGCAAAAAAGGCAACCCACAGGACAGCCCACTTGAGTGGATACACAGCAATTGAAAAAGCCCTCATTGGGCAAGCCAACGGTTTCTACCCTGGCTCCGTCACGCAATGCCAGCAACAACTTAGTCGTCCCGTCCCGGCTTTGCTGGACAGTTACGGTGTGAGAACGACCAACCTTATATTCTTTGCTCAACCCGGCGAGCAATGCGTCGGGCAAGTCAGTCATTTGGTCTAACTTATGCACGCCTTGCCGGTAGATCCATTCTGCCAAACGGTCGCCGCAAATGGCAGTCCCCCCGTGCTGCTGTACGAGGGACCGGAGTTCCCCCGTATTCAATCCCAGGAGGGTGCTTACCATTGGCCTGCCGAAAGTGAGTGCATAGTCTTCATGAATTAATTATCGCAAAGGCATGAAGAGTACACAAGTTGAAGGGGTTAAGTCAGCCATTTTCTGGCGAGCCTGGTGTGACAACCTG
>JANYKH010000088.1 GCA_025358235.1 Chloroflexota bacterium | reverse complement strand
CATCGCAATGATGGCCGGCGCAAACATCGCTCCCACCAGCGACCCCATCAGCACGAACCCCGTGCCCATCCCGCGGTGGCTGGCAGGATACATGTCAGCGGCGGCCACCCGCAGTTGCTGTGTCATTCCCATCCCCAGACCAAACACAAAAAATGCCGCTACCAATACCGGGAAGGAACTCCAAACGACACCAAGTCCGATAAAAGGCGCTCCCAGCATCCCCAGAAGCAGACCGATGGTTAATGCCCGTTTCCGCCCGAATTTGTCTGATATCCTGCCGGCCGGATATGACACCATAAAGCGGCTGATAGAGATCATGGCGGTACCCAGGCCGGTTAAAGCCGGCGAATGGGTTACTTGCAAGATTGCCAGCGCACCCAGCGCCGGTATCATCTGTGTGCCGGTCCCTACAAACGCCTGTGACAGTGACAGCCGTGCCGTGTTCTTTTTAATAATTCCCGGGATCTTTAATTTGACCGACCCGGACACGGTGTTTCCGGCAGTCTGGTTTTCATTAGCCTTATTTGAGTCGGCGGCAGTCTCGCCTGAATCAGGCAAACTGCGTTTCTTTCCGAAGAATGGCATTACACCTATCCCGGCGTGAAATCACACCCTAATCAAACTGGTATTTTGGCGACGCGGTGGACAATATGCATTTAGCGCCGCTGTGAATGAATATCGTGCAGCTGTCTTATCTGAAAATATATTTTTAACCTGTCTACTTCTTATGAAATTTGCGGTACAATTCGATGAAGATAACATTTAACGTCAGTGACAAAACTACGGGAATGGCTACTATCCACAGGTGCTGGTTGATGTCGATTTGAAAATAGCCGCAGATCAGTATCATAATAAAGGTCATCACGATACCGATTAATGCGCTCCCGGAAGCCAGATATATCAACTGAAGGATCATAGTGGACATAATTATAGGCCATAGTCCCCATCTGGACAACACCCAGGCAGTCCTGACCGCCTCGCAGGATTGGACTATGCCTGCCGTTTTTCCCCTCCACCCCCGCCCCGCTTCCGTCTCCGCCGCCCTTGATGCTTTCAGAATTGCTTTGATTAACCGCCGTTCAAGGGATAATCACATAATTGACTCCGCCGCGGACTGGCTCTATGATCTGCTCCGTCTTAATATCAAACGCGGCCGTTTTTATGAGGTTCCCGCTGTCCTTGCTGCCCGCCGGGCGGATTGCCTCGGCTTTGCCCGGCTTTATGCCCTTCTGGCTGCGGAAATTGGTCTGGATGCCGGCGCCGTGGAAGTTCTGGTGGATAACCGGGGCAAATATGTGCCCCACCATGCCGTCATGCTCAATTACCGGGACGAGAACCGCCGTTTCCTGGATATCTGGTACGGCTCAAAAGATACCCACCCCCGTCGCATCGGCGCCATCGTAGATGGCCATGTGGAAGATATGAACCTCGTTGACGCGGACGGCAAGGATATCCGCGCTCTGCCCGAATCTTGTCTGGACGCCATCACTTTTTACATTAAGGGCAACCAATCGCTCGCTTCCCAGAAACCCGCGGAAGCGCTGGACTATTACAACAAGGCAATCGAGCTTTATCCCGGCAATTCCCGCGCTTTTTATAACCGCGCCCTCGCTCTGGAACAACTTGGCCGCAAAGAAAAAGCCGCCAAAGATTTTGCCCGCGCGCTTAAAGATGATGCCGCCCTGACCAGGGTACAGGCTACCATCACCGATCTTGAACCCCTCATTAAACTTGATGAAGCCGGTTTTACCCCTTATGAACAGGACGTTTTTCTCTACCATGCCGGCTTTAAAACCGGCGTCCCCTTAACGGTTGAGGCTATCGCCGGCCTGAGCCGTTCCTCTCCGGAGAGAGTCCGCGCCGTCCTGAAGAAGATCGAAAATGCCCTTTGAGCTGATTGATACTCACGCCCACCTCGAGGAAGTCGAACCCCTCCCCCCCCCGCCATCTCTGCCGCCCGCCAGGCCGGCCTGGTCGCTATCATCGCTGTGGGCCAGGACATTAAATCAAATCAGCGGGCTCTGGATATCGCCGCCGCTTACCCCGGTTTCGTTTACCCCGCCCTCGGCCTCCACCCGTGGAATATCCGTGCTGCCCGCGTCGACGCAGAGTTGGAATTCATTCAGGCAAATATTGATAAAGCTGTCGCCGTCGGGGAAATCGGGCTGGACTACCATAAGGGCGTCCGTGAAAACGCGGATAAACCCCTCCAGAAAGAAGTTCTCGGCAGACTGCTGGAAATTGCTCTTCGGCACGGCAAACCGGCTGCGGTACATTCCCGCTACGCCTGGCGTGACGCTTATGATATCGTCCTGGCTTCAGGCGTCAAGAAAGTTGTTTTTCACTGGTTCACCGGCCCCTCCAGCGTCCTGCGTGAAGTCATCGCCGCCGGTTACTATCTGTCCGCCACCCCCGCCGCCGCCTACCATGAGGAACATCGCCGCGCCGTCAAAGAATGCCCCCCGGATCGACTTCTCCTCGAGACTGATTCGCCCGTAACTTACGCCCGCGGCACCGCTGCGGAATTCAGAGCCCAACCCGCAGATGTCGCCCGTTCCCTGTCCGCCGTCGCCCTTGCCCGTAATACCACTGAAGCCGATTTGGCGGCTGTAACAACCGCCAACGCCCGTACCCTTTTCGGCTTCTAAACCATGGTTGGTTGTCCTGCCAATCTTTTGTCCTCTCCCTCGCACGGGAGAGGATTAGGGTGAGGGTGCTTAACTCCATTCCAGCGTAGACTGGAATCTATTGTGGGCCGTGCTCCAAACTTTGTCTTTTTAGTCCTCGCTTAGAGGGTCATTGCGAGACGCCTGGGCGGCGAAGCAATCCGTCCCCACCCCTGTTATTCTGGACCCGATCCAGAATTCATGAATTCTTGCTGTAATCCAATATTTTGTCCTCGCCCCGCCGGGGGAGAGGATCAAGGTGAGGGGGTTAAGACGGTTGGATCAACATGAAGACCGATAAACGCGCAAAAAATATAAGTAATAACCGAATATGATCAATTTAATGGTAATACAGATTTGATTGTATCCATATTTAAGTAAGAATACTTATTTACGGTCTGACTGATGAGGATAGTATGATTTATATGTGGGGTCTGGAATTAACTTCGCCGCGAACTTGCTGGATGATCTAAATTTTATATCGAAAATCAAACCAGCAGCGGAAGTGCGGAAAGAGAAACCCCTTTCTATCGTACCGGTATAGCTTTTAGACAGGCGTTAAGGTCTGACTCAGCAAAGTGTCATTAAGGTAGATAGAAAAGTTCCGGGCCCCACCCTTTTTTTGCCCCGTTTACTCCGGTACCGTCTGCTTCGCCAACTGCGGCAGTTTCTGCGCTGAAACCTTCCGGTAAACTTTGTCCGGCGTCCGGATTATCCCGTCAACCGTCAGTAAGTCCCGCTCGACGTTGATGCCGAAATGCTGCTCGTTCTTCTGCAGGTAAGGCAGGATCAACTGCCAGTCCTTGTCCGTGAACGGGTGAAACTCACCGCCGTTAAGCTGCTCGCCGATCAGTTTGTTGTGCGGATCGCGCACGTAGATCGCGCCGCCGGAAGCCAGTGAGAATAAGTTTGAACCGGGATAAGGCGAAGCCTGCGCCCGCACTTTTCCCGCATCGTCAAATTCAATGCCGTTCAGTACCACAAAGCCGCCCCCGTTCAGGGGATCGCCGGCCATGAATGATTCTGCCAAAAAGTCCAGGCAGGACCCGTTAATCACCACGCGGGGTTTTCCCACCGCGTTGATCAGCGGACGGCCCGCGCCGTTGCCCATCACGTAGACTTCGCCGCCCTTGGCGCCGTACATGAAGGCCTGTCCCACATCGCCGTAAATAACAAGCTGACCGCGCTTGAAAATCTGGCCCAGCTGGTCTTGCGCGCTGTCATGGATGTACATTTCCATGCCGTCAATGCCGGAGGCGATGTAGTCACCGGAAGCGTCATAAAGGTCAAACCGCACGCCCGTGGTCTCCGGCCCGAAGCCGCAGCCCTGGAAGCGCTGTCCCTTGAGCCCGTAAACGATAAACCGTTTCCAGCCCAGTTTAAATGCCGCCACTTCCAGCCGCGCATCGCAATCATCATCTTCCGGCGGGAAATCCCGGGCGAAAACTACCAGCGTCTGCTCGCCTTTGGGGGCGGCTAGGTTGCCGCGGGTGTTCCAATCTATGCGTACATATTTTCCGGAACCGGCTCCGATCGCCGGTACGGAGTCCAGTAGATTTGTGATGCTGCCCCGGATTATCTGCAGCACCGCGCTCCGCTTGAGTTTACCGGTGTCATACCGCCGGTCGTTGAGCAGAGTCAGGAATTCCAGCGATTTCTCAAAAGCGGCGTCACTCTTGGCCGCCTGGGTTTCAACGGTTTTCATCAGCCATTGCCAGTTATCGAAGCTCCACGCGGAGACGCTCATGACCACGGACTGGAACAATGTCTTGGGGTTATCTGTGGCTAAATCGATGTTAAACGCGCCGTGGGGCGGGGCCTCGGGGTTAGGATTATTGTGAATTTTATAAGACCCGGTCGGCCCCGTAACCAACTTGCCGAATTTATCGCGGCAGGATAGTTCGCTCGTGCCGTTCTTCTTCACGCTGAATGCGAAAGCGCCGCCGTCTGTATAGCTGCCGCCTCTCGCGTTCCAGTATTTATCCGCAATGGGTCTGAACCGCGGGTCTTCTTTCGCCAGTGAACTGAGTGTCGCGTCGATCGCCTGTTTCTCGGAGGCTACCAGCCCGATGCTGACATCGCCTTCCTGCAGTGCAAATACCTGCGGCCGCAGCATGGCCGTGTCCGTAATGCCGATCAGGTTATACATATCCTGGTCCGGCTGGCTTTGCGCAATAATAAAGAACCAGGGGCCGTCCGGCGAAGCGTGCTTGTGCAGCAGCTGGATGGCCCGGTAAATCTTCTTTTTTTCTTCGGGCAGCCGGTCAAAGTCCAGTTCGGTGGTTGGTGCCAGCGCCTCGATAACATATTCCAGGGGATACCCGTAAACACGCGTCCAAAGGTCGAAAAGTTGCACCGAGACTTCAGTATCAGTCAAAAACTGCGCCGTGATATTCTTCTGGCGCAGATATTCCGTCACACCGTAATAGTTGGCGAAGTCGCCGTTGTGTACCAGTGCCTCGTTCATGCCGATGAAGGGGTGGGAGCCCGCGGGGTGCCAGACGCGGCCTTTGGTGGGGTAGCGCTGGTGGGCAATCCAGACCTGCGCCTGAAAATCTTCCAGACCGTAATATTCGACTACATTTTCGGCATAGCCGACAATTTTAAATATCATCAGGTTCCGCGCATGTGACAGCACAAAAGCCTGTTTGGAACCCAGTGCCGCATAATACTTCTGGTTCAGAGCGAAGCTGTTCCGGAAAACAAACTCGTCTTCAATCGCCCGCTCCGCCAGTTTGGTAAGACCGTTCTGTGCGGCGAAGCGCTGAATCGCCTCCGGTTTTACGCGCACGAAGTAGCGCACGATGTCCGGCGGTTTTATCGGCAAGCCCAGCTTTTTCCAATCGGTCTCAGGCTTGATTTCGGTCTTGTGGTGCACGATGAAATGCGGCGTAACGTATTGTGATTCAAGTTCGCCCGCTACGGACGGATCCAGTAGTGCAATCTGGAGAATATAATCGTTCTTGAGAATGTCTTCAGACACGCCGAGTTGGTCGGCTCTCAGGCAGGCGCAGGCGATTCCGCCCCCCTTGCCGTTGCCCCGGTTGTGCATCTGCCGGGAGGGTTCGAAAATGAACCGGCCTCCCACCGGGACGCTCGCGGCAAACCCCAC
>JANYKH010000117.1 GCA_025358235.1 Chloroflexota bacterium | reverse complement strand
GGCCAGGGCCTGGCTGAAGCCGTCCATGCTCCTGAGCGGGGCCCGCAGATCATGGGAGACGGAATAGCTAAAGCTTTCCATTTCCTTGTTGGCGGTTTCCAGTTCCATGGCCCGGCGCGTTAGAATCTGGTTCATTTGCTGGATTTGCCTCTCAGATTTTTTGAGGTCAGTAATGTCCTGAATGCAGACCAGCGCCCGTTTTTCCGGTAAATTGAGCGGCAGTGCGGAAAGAAGAGAAGACATCCGGGAGAGCTTTTCTCCCCGTTTAAATTCAAATTCGGCTTCCACGTTATAATGGCTGGTGCCCAAATTGATAGTGTCCTCGATCGTCAGGCGGGCTACGCAGGACTGGCACTTTTCGCTAAACCCGCAGCCGCGCGGGTCAGTATTGCAATTCACACAACGCAAGGCTTCTCCCAGGCGCAGAGTCGGCATTTCTTCATGCGTGCGGAGTGCGAATGCGGAGGCGGCACGGTTAGACTCAATGATGTGACGGTCCGAATCAAAAAGCATGACCATCATCGGCACGCTGTCCAGAATGGCGGATAACTCCGCTTCCCGGTTAGCCAGGGAAATTTCTGCCAATTTTCTTTCCGTGATATCTGTAAGCATGGAAACGATTAATACATCGCCTGGTTTCCTGGCAATCGTTGAGACCGAAATTGAAAACCATCGTGTCTTCCCGTTCTTGTGGGGTAAAAGCCGTTCGTACTGGGCGGTATACCCGGAGGGGGACTGTTTTAACCTTCGGTTGAGAAGTTCTTTATCTTCCGGAAGAAGGAAATTTTGGACCGGTTTTCCGATCATATCTTCAGGGGCATAACCGAGCATGTCAGCCATGCGCTGATTAACGAAGGTCGTTATTCCGGTTCCGTTTGACAACCAAACCCCTTCGTAAGAAGTTTCTACTATCCCACGGTATTTTTCTTCGCTCGCTTGCACCGATTCCTGGGCATTTTTAAGTTCAGACATGGACCGGGCAATCTTCACATTGGCATAACTCAGCCGGGAAATCATCTCGGAAAGCCCGGTGTAAAAATTCATTATGTTCTTAACTTTATCCCGGTTTAAACGCGGGGCTCGCTTTACGGCGGCGAGGTAAGCCTCTTTATCAAAACCGTATTGTTCCGCTTGCGCGTTGAAGCAGGCGTAATCCGGTTCTTCATCTTCGAAAAAGAATTGCCTGGTAAAGATGTTCGCCACCTGTTTATCGCCGATGAACAGCGGGGTGACGATGTCATACATGTTGTTCTTACACTTATATTCGCGGAATTCACCCTTTTTCACGCCGCGGGTAAGCTGGATGTCGCTTTCGATGCAATTACGAAGAGTCTGGGGATTAGTCCGGTGAAACCGGGTGCAGACGTCCTGCCATCCCGTTCCCACCAGCACCTTGCCTTTAAGATCTATTATCGCGAACCCAATGCCGGTTACCTCATAGAGGTGGTACATTAAAGACTGGACCGCGACGTTATCGATGATGCTGCCCAACTGCTGTTCCAAAATATCCGCGTCCGGGGAAAGGATAGAATCCAGCTTGCTCTGAATCCGTTCTTCGCTCTCGCGAAGATCTTTGTTCTGGGCCCTGAGATCGTTGTTTACTCTGGCCGTGTCAGCCCTGACCTTTTCATTCATGGAACTTCTAATAACTTCCCATTGGCCGCCACGCTTGATTAACGCGAATTCATGATTAAGTACCAGGTCGATAAGGTCATTAACGTTGCATTTATCAATTGAACAGGTGCACAGGGCCAGCACAGGGTAATCGCTTATCAATTTGTTGATGACGGCCTCGTACCCGGCTGGATTCTTCAGATCTTTTTCCAGGGAGGCGGGGTTGCCGGCAAACCGGAGTCCTTCGTAGCGTTCTTGGGCGGCGGAGGGATATTTTTCTACCCAGTCTTTGAGAACCGGCTCCATGGTGATCTCAATCTGCCCGGTGGTGAGGTAACTCTCGAAATTGGGCACCGCAGTGGCCATCGCCCTGGCGGCGTCTTCCGGCGTGACCGGGTCAGCGATTACCCAGACGCAGAACTCATTATTTTCCAGGCCAGCCTTAAAAAACGGGACTAAAATATCTATTAAATCAGATTTGGTTTGATAAAGCTGGCAAAAATGCGTGCCCCACGGCACAGCGCCGATGAGGCTAATCCCTGATTCCCTGGGGAGAATCGACTGCATCAAAACACCTCAACCGGTCCAGGAATTAACGCAACATAATAGTATAAGCACGTTTTTGCAGCAAATCAAATACCCCCGGACTTTCGGATTGGGGGATTGAGGTGAGTTCGCCTCAGCTAAACAATGTTTTGAATTATATGTATTGACATACCAATCCGCCTTAGGTAGGATTCTAGTTAGACAGAAATGACAAAGAAATTCAAGATTTTGGCGGTTGATGACGATACCCGGATTTTAAATTTTATCCGGCTCAAACTGGAGGCGTCCGGTTACACTGTCTTTACCGCTGCCAGTGGGGAAATCGCCTTAACTCAGGCTCAGGCAGAAGAACCGGATCTGATAATTCTTGACCTGATGATGCCCGGAATAAGCGGGCTTGAAATGCTCACCAAACTCCGCAGTTTCTCCACTGTCCCCGTCATTATACTGAGTGCCCGTGATTCCGCCAGTGATAAGATTAAAGGTCTCGGCCTTGGCGCGGATGATTACCTGCCCAAGCCCTTTAACCCGGATGAACTGGTTGCCAGAATTGAGGCTATCCGCCGCCGGCTTGACCAGAGTCAAAACAGGCTGGTCCCCAATGAACCGAAGGTTATCGGCCCGCTCTCCGTAGATTTCCGCAAGCATTCAGCCTCCGTCAACGGAGTGGAAAAATACCTTACCCGGATTGAATGGCAGCTTTTAAGCGAGTTTGCCCGCAATACCGGCTGTCTTCTGACCTATGAAGAACTGCTGACCCGCGTCTGGGGTCCCGAATACCGTGATGACGCCCAATTGCTGCGCACCTGGATCAGCCGCCTGCGCAGTAAAATAGACACCAGCCCGGAAGCGGAACTCATTCACACGATTCCGAAAACCGGCTATATTATGAACCCGCCCGCTGTTTAGCGCGGCGCCTTTTCATTCCTTTTCAACGCCACTGCGGTTATTAGTTCTATTTTGCCCAAAATGTAATAACTTTGTAATGCCTCAAAGTGTTCATGTTATGACTTCTACATGCCCCCGCCCCTAGAATGAAGCATCGACGTTACTTATGGAGGTGGGGGGACATGGTTATTTCAGAAAAACAAATTGAGCCCGCCGAAAGGACCGTTTTCCGGAAACTAGTGGAGCCGGATGAAGTACTGGCGTTTTGCCCGGGTTGCAAAACCCTGGAAACCGTCCCTTTCAGCAATGAAGGCATTGGCCGCACCCGTCGTTTCACCCAGGAGGGCAACCGGATTTTCCATCTCTGCGGGGCGACTGAACCTTGCCGTCTGCTGAGAAAAATTTAATGATGAATGTAACAACATCCCCGGAGGAGGGAGCAATAGTAATGGACCAACCGGCTAATCCGGTGCAGGAACCCAGGATTTCTTTAAAACTATTGTTGGCTGAAGACTCTGAGAACGACGCACTCTTGCTTCTGCGGGAATTGCGTAAGGGCGGCTACGAGTGTGATTGTTTAAGAGTGGATTCCGCCAAAGCGATGCGCGAGGCTTTCGCCGCGCGAGACTGGGACCTGGTGATTTCTGATTATGTTATGCCTGATTTCGGGGGGCTGGAGGCCGTCAGCATCGCCCGTGAACTTGACCCGGATATTCCCCTGATCATCGTCTCCGGCAACATCGGCGAGGACATCGCCGTACGTGCCATGAAAGCCGGCGCCGATGATTACATCATGAAGACCAACCTGAAAAGGCTTGTGGCGGCCATTGAACGGGAACTGCGCGAAGCAGACAACCGCCGCCGCCGCAGAATCGCGGAAAAAGCCTTGAGAACCAGCGAAGCCAGTTTGGCTGAGGCGCAAAGCATTGCCCACATCGGCAACTGGGAATCAGACGTAAATAAAGGGACACTCCAGATTTCCGATGAACTGTACCGGATTTTCGGATTGCCCGCAGGCCAGGTCAATACCAGCTTTGATTGTTTTCTGCGGCACGTGCACCATGACGATCGCCGGGCAGTAGAAATATCCTTTATCAATGCGCTTCGTCTGGGTCATTCTTTCGCCATTGATCACCGGATTATCGTGGACGGTAAAATTCGCCTCGTCCATAATAAGACCCAGGTTTCACTGGATGAAAATGGCGCCCCGGCGCGTATCCTGGGAACAATCCAGGACATCACCGAACGCCGCGAGGCCGAGGATACCCTGCGAGCTCTTTCTCACCGGTTGATCACACTCCAGGAAGAACAATCACGCACGATAGCACGGGAACTTCACGACCAATTCGGCCAGACGTTGACCGTCCTTAAAATCCTGCTGGAGCGAGTCAAGCGCGTTCCGCCGGAGAATGCCGGCCCGGTCATCGACCAATCCAGAGTCCTGGCGGATGAACTTTTCAAGAAAGTCCATGACATGTCCCTGAACCTGCGCCCGCCCATGCTTGACGATCTGGGGCTGCTGCCGGCGCTGATATGGCATATCGATTCCTGCCGGGAACAGACCCAGATGAAAATCCAGTTTAAACACACCGGTCTGGAACAGAATTTACCGCCGGAGGTTACCACCGTAGCCTACCGCATCGTCCAGGAAGGGTTGACCAACGTGCTGCGCCATTCCGGCACGAATGCCGCGGATGTGCGCCTGTTGGTGGAGGATGATACCCTTAAAATCCGGATTAAAGATGAGGGGAACGGTTTTAACGCGGCTGGTTTGAAGGGCAACCGGATCGGTTTGAAGGGAATGCAGGAAAGGGCCGCGTGGCTGGGGGGGATAGTTAGGATAGAATCAGCCCCGGGAAAGGGGACTGAAGTTATGGCTGATTTGCCGCTGCACAGCCGGAAAAATGGAGGAGCCTAAAAATGATTTCAATAATATTAGCTGATGATCACCCCATTGTCCGCCAGGGTGTGCGGACCCTGCTTGAAATGGAACCTGACTTTCGGGTGGTGGGTGAGGCGGCTGATGGACTTGAAGCGTGTCAGCGTGTCCGAGAATTCAGGCCCAACGTAGCCGTCCTTGACCTAATGATGGACGGTCTGGATGGTATCCGCACCGCGCGGTGGATAACCGAGCATTTCCCGGATACCGCGGTTATCGTACTTTCCATGTATTCCACTGAGTGCTATGTTGGTGAAGCGCTGCGCGCCGGAGCCCGGGGATACGTCCTGAAGCAATCAACCTCGGAGGACCTGGCCACGGCAATCCGCCAGGTATTAGCCGGCAAACAATACCTTAGCCCGCCGGTTTCACAGGTGGCTCTTAAACTGTATGAAGAGCAGGAACCGCCTTTGGGCAACCTGACCCCCAGGGAAAGGGATATTTTCCATTTTGCCGCCCAGGGATTAACTAATGCAGAGATCGCCCGCAGGTTGTTTATCAGCCCCCGTACGGCAGAGTGTCACCGCGCCCGCATGATGCGCAAACTGGGTTTGCACCGGCAGGCGGAACTTTTGCTATATGCCATAGGCCAGGGCGTGAAACGGGAGCAGATTCCTGTAACTGATTTTGACACAGTCTTATCGGCGAGAGAGTAAAAGTGGGTGTATATGACCGAGAAAGGGATTTTGTTGGTTGAAGATAACGAAAATGATATACTATTGACCATCCGGGCCCTGGAAAAAGCGAAGATAAAAAATCAGCTAACCGTAGTCAGAGACGGCGTAGAAGCGCTGGACTTCTTGATGGGGACGGAAAATCAGGCGGAATGCGATCTCGATGAGATGCCGCAGGTTATTTTGCTTGATTTGAACCTGCCCCGTGTTAACGGATTAGAAGTGCTTCGCAAAATCAGGGCGAATCAGCGTACCAGGCTGTTACCGGTGGTGGTATTAACCTCTTCTAAAGAAGAGGCGGACCTCACAATGAGTTATCTTTTAGGCGCCAATAGCTATATCCGTAAACCGGTGAGTTTTACCCAGTTCACGGAGGCTATTTATCAATTGGGCTCTTATTGGCTGGGTATAAATGAGACCCCGCCTAAAGATATAAGGTCGGAGTTTGCCTAAACCGCTAAGCTTATTACTGGTTGAAGACTCTGAAGATGATGCGACGCTACTGCTCAGACACCTGCGCCAGCATGGCTATGACGTAACCTCGCAGCGCGTTGAAACCGCCGCTGACCTTAAAACCGCACTGACCCAGAAATCTTGGGATGTCGTTATTTCTGATTACGTGATGCCGCTTTTCAGCGGGCTGGAAGCGGTAAAAGTGCTGCGCGAAATTAACTCTGACCTTCCCATAATTATCCTTTCCGGCAAAATCGGCGAAGATACTCTGGTGGCCGCATTGAAAGCCGGCGCCAGTGATTACATCATGAAAACCAACCTCAAGCGCCTGGTTCCAGCAATTGATCGTGAAATCCAGGAAGCGGCGGTGCGGCTGGAACGCACGCGCGCCACCGAGGCTCTTAAGCAGAGCGAAGAACAGCTGAAAATGGCCCAGAAAATGGAACAGCTCAAGGATGAATTCATCGGTCTGGTCTCACACGAACTGCGCACCCCCCTCACGGTCATCCTGGGGGCGCTGGACACGGTCAACAGCGATTGGGACCGTCTGCCGAAAGAGCAGGTCCGCCAATTGGTGGGGGACGCGCTTTTTGAAGCGGAATCACTCTCCGGGATTCTGGCCAACTTGCTGGTACTCGCCAGGGCACAAGCCGGCCGGTTGGAACTGGTGCAAGAGCCGGTAAACGTCCGCCAGGTCATTGAGAGCGTGATTCGGCGCATCAAACCCCAGCCTTTAACTCACCGTATCGTGGTTGATGTGGACCACCACCTGCCTATGATTGCTGCTGACCCGGTGCGGCTGGAACGAATTATTCATAATCTTATTGATAACGCCATGAAATTCTCTAATCCTGGGACGGAAATAACAGTAACGGCCAGACTCCGGGATAATGAAGTGCTGGTAGGGGTGCAGGACTGCGGCATCGGTATTTCTGCGCCGGGCTGTGAGAGGCTGTTTAAACCCTTCGAACAGTTAAACGACCCCAGTTCAAACCGGAGAGGCACGGGGTTGGGCCTGGTGGTCTGCCGCCGCCTGGTGGAAGCGCACCGCGGGCGCATCTGGGTTGAGTCAGAGCCCGGCCAGGGTTCCGCGTTCT
>JANYKH010000083.1 GCA_025358235.1 Chloroflexota bacterium | reverse complement strand
GGAGAATCCGGCCCCGGCGCGCGACCGATGCAACCGGAGTGGGTAACTGATATCCGCAATAAATGCGCCAAGGCCGCAGTCCCTTTCTTCTTTAAGCAGTGGGGCGGAGTGCGCAAGAAAAAAGCCGGCCGGACCCTTGAGGGAAAGATTTACAGCCAAAAACCGGACACGCTAGTGGTTTAAGATCGGAACACCTCACCCTGCCACCACCCTCCATTTTTTCACCCGGAACAGAAAAACGGTAAAAATCGTCGTTTTCAACCCGACAGTAGGGTGTCGTGGTTGTCTGGTATTCTATTAGCAGCTGTCTTTTAAGAGAGAGGAGGTGGGGGATTTAAATTGATTAGGGGGTTGGGAAGAGTTAGAATTATTATAGGGGTCGGTACTTTACTTCTTACGGATACTTCAACATGACTTCGATCAATGCTTTGACTCGGGAAATTATTGCCTTTAGAGACGCGCGCGATTGGGGACAATTCCATAACCCAAAAGATGTGGCTATTTCTTTGTCACTCGAGGCCGCGGAACTGCTGGAACATTTCCAGTGGAAGAACTCAAAAGAAATCGAGCGGCATATTAAAGCCGGCAAGGAAGAGATCTCGGAAGAGCTCGCCGACGTGCTTTATTGGGTGCTTTTACTCAGCCATGACCTTAAAATAGATCCATTAAAGGCCCTGACCAAAAAGCTAAAAAAGAACGCCCGGAAGTACCCCATAAAAAAAGCCAAAGGAAGGCATACGAAATATACGGAGCTTGCTAAGTGATAGTCTACTCAGGCACCAAGGGCCGCTTCCACCAGGATGTCATGTCCAATGACATCGGCAACATAATTTTCAACACCTTCAAGTCCGTAACCGGCAAAAGCACCACCCGTGCGGAAATAGCCTCCTGGGCCCAGTCCCTTCAGTACATGGAGCGCGTCACCAACGACCCCGCCATTCCCGAAGACGCCGGCGTAGCCATAGAGTACCACATCCCAAGGTCCAACAAGCGCATAGATTTCATCCTCACCGGCAAGGACGCGCAGAACGCCGAAACCGCCATCCTGGTGGAACTTAAACAGTGGCAGCACGCCTCCCTTACCGGCAAAGACGCCATTGTGTCCACCACGTTCCAGGGCGGCCCGCAGGAAACCGCCCACCCGTCCTACCAAGCTTGGACCTATAAGCGGCTGCTGGAAGACTTTAATCAGACCGTTCAGGAAGAGAATATCCGCCTGTACCCCTGCGCGTACCTGCACAACTACGAGACTGACGGCGTGATCGACAATAAGTTCTACAAG
Source organism: Chloroflexota bacterium (assembly GCA_025358235.1). Taxonomy (GTDB): domain Bacteria; phylum Chloroflexota; class Dehalococcoidia; order Dehalococcoidales; family RBG-16-60-22; genus JACPQH01. Next base: position 1,047 of record JANYKH010000083.1, on the reverse strand, counting down.
GAATACACCGACAAAGCGCCGCTCTTCCTTAAACACGACGCCGTGAAATTACAGGACTTTATAAAGCGCAACATCAAATACGGCGACAAAACAGGTAGAGACGGGGTCATGTACCGCATAGAGCAGGGCAAGATCAAGCCCTCCAAGAGCCTGGCCGACAGCCTGGCCTCCATGCTGCAAGGCAAAGAAGAATTCATCATGGTGGACGACCAGAAGCTGGTTTTTGAAACTGCCCTGGAGCAGGCCGCTAAAGCCGCCACCGGTCAGAAACACGTGCTTATAGTGGAAGGCGGCCCCGGCACCGGCAAAAGCGTGGTAGCCGTTAACCTGCTTGTGGCGCTGACCGGCAAAGAAATGGTGACACAGTACGTAACGCGCAACTCGGCGCCGCGCCTAGTGTACGAGGCCAAACTCACCGGCACCCTGCGCAGAACGCACATAGGCAATATGTTCAGCGGCTCCGGCTCTTTTACAGCCGCCAAGACCAACGACTACGACTGCCTTATAGTGGACGAGGCGCACCGCCTTAACGAGAAGTCCGGCATGTTCGCGCGCGGCGAGAACCAGATAAAAGAACTTATCAAGGCCGCGAAGCTCACCGTTTTCTTTGTGGACGAAGACCAGAAGGTGACCCTTAAAGACATAGGCGACAAAGAAGAGATCCGCCGCTGGGCCGCGCAGCAGAACGCCGCGGTGACCGAACTTAAGCTGGAGTCCCAGTTCCGCTGCAACGGCTCCGACGGCTACCTGGCCTGGCTGGACAACGCCCTGCAGGTTACCAGCACCGCCAACGAAACCCTGGACCCCCGCGAGTACGATTTCAGGATAATGGACGACCCGGCCGAGCTGCACGCCCTTATCCGCGCCAGGAACAAGCCCAAGAACAAGGCGCGCATGGTGGCCGGCTACTGCTGGAAGTGGATCAGCAAGACCAAACCCTCGCTTAAAGATATTGTTATAGGCGATTATAAAGCTACGTGGAACTTAAATGAGGACGGCCAGACCTGGATAATCCAGCCGGATTCCGTGGAAGAAGTGGGCTGCATT
>JANYKH010000079.1 GCA_025358235.1 Chloroflexota bacterium | reverse complement strand
AATGGACATGGTTTGTTGATTTAACATGGTTTCTCCTTATCCTTGATAGTATTCTGGGCCTCGGATGTTTTGATGGGGACGAAGGCTCCCCAGGCTTAGTTCTGGCTCAGGATCTGATTGCTGGTCCAGGCCCGCCATTAGAATCGCCTTCATCGAGCGGTAGGAACAGGCGTTGAAGTTAAGCGCGCGCCGGGCGGCCGCCTCGACCCGCGCCGGTTCATAATGCCGTCCCAGGTGGATGATGCCCATACAGGCCCGGTAGCCTTGTTCCGGATGGGGGCGAGTGCTGAGTATCCTTTCGACCAATTGGGCAGTAGACTCACCTGTCTTGCTGGCCCACTCAATAAACCGTTCCGGATTCCATTCCGAGTAGTGACGGTGCGTCGAGGGCATATGTTCCGGCACGGTAGTAGGTTTACCGCGAACCGATGAGCGAACATGAGCTGCGATGCGCTCACCACCCTGAAAGACTTCCACCGTCGTTGCCGTTAACCGCGTATCGACTTTCTCGTGCAAAAACCGGAAGGGGACACTGTAGAAATGACCGTCGACTTCGATGTGATAGTCGACATTTACCCTGGCTTTACCCCATTCGGCATATTCGTAGGGCCTCTGTGGTAAGGGCAGGGCGCTGGGCCGGTCCAGGGTCTCAAAAAGTTCCCGGCGGGACTTCCTTGCCTGCCGCAGGTCCCGTGTATTGAGTTTCTCCAGGCACTGCCAAATCGCCGCGTTGAGCTCCGCCAGGCTGTAGAAAATGCGGTGACGCAGCACCGCCAGGATCCATCTCTGAGCAATTAGCACGCCCGCTTCGACTTTAGCCTTGTCACGTGGTTTTGCTGGCCGCGCCGGCAGCACGGCACAGCCGTAGTGTTCGGCCATATCGGCATAGGCCGAGTTTAATTCCGGCTCGTATTTGCAGGCATGGTTCACTCCACTTTTAAGGTTATCCGGCACCATGACCCGCGGCACACAATTGAAAAACTCAAAAGCCCGCCCGTGAGACCCAATCCAGTCCGGCAAGGTCTGGGACATGGTGGCTTCAGCGTAAGTGTAATTCGACGCTCCCCAGACTGCTACAAATAGCTGGGTGAGAATCAGTTCTCCGGTAACTTGATCCACGATTGAGAGACCGTCGCAGTAATCGAGGAAAACCTTTTCACCGCCGCGGTGCTCCTGGCGCATCACGTAATCAAGCTTGCCCCGCCAGCGGCGGTAAATGACACAGAACTGGGTGTACTGATAACCTTCGGGATGCGCTTCCTTGTATTCGACCCACAGCTGACTCAGGGTAAGATTGAACTTCTTGTAATCGCGCAGCTGGTGATAGATATCATGGCAATCCGGCGGCGGGCGTTCTATTGAACTGGATATCCGCTGGACCGGAAAGAGACGCTCATTTATTTCGGTTTCACTGAGTGCCCTGGCTTCAGACCAGCCTAATCTTGAGGCTCTGGCCTTCATCAGGTAGTCCGCTACTGTGCTCCGGGCAATCTGGCAGCCCCGAGCAATCTCTCGTTCACTCAGGCCGCAGTCATATTTTAAGCGCAGAACTTCTTTGACTTTGCGCAAGGGTAACCTCCTGTTTGCCATTTAGAATCACCTCCATCAGGCGATTCTAAACCATCGAGTTACCCCGTGCCCCTCCCTGCCTTAAATACCCTTCCGGCAGGGGTGGCCGATTTGCTCCGTGACGCTGGACTGCTTTGCTCCGTTACACCGGCCGATTTACTCCGTTACACGCAATAGGTGACCTGGTTGGCACCTTAACCGACCCGATAATTGTCTACCCGGGTGGCTGGGGAGATAGCCTCCCCGAATGGCTAAAGAACGTCATTACCATGGAGAGGTTGATCGAGAATATGAAGACCACCAAGGGAGAGGAACCAACTGGCACCGACGCTGAAGCCTGTGCCTACCTGAACACGGCTTCGTTGACAATGCCGATGGATGGCGAATGGAGCCAGATTTACCTCTACGTCGCCGGTAAGACCTACACACGATGGCGCAAGAGTGAGATGCCAGAAGATATTCGGGTAGACTCGCTCAACGACCAGCAAATGGCTGACCTGAATCGGTTTAAGGAATGGCTCTACCGGCGGCGTACTATGGCAAGGCAGGAATCAGAGCGAACTGAGAGACGCCAGCAGAAAGAGGAGGAGGTGTCCCAGAGAAAAGCGGAACAACCTGCATTGTTTGAGTTCTAGTTCATCCCATGTCCTTGTTGGAAAGGGACCCGTGGATATCTTCCCGGGCCCCCTTTTTTATTCTCTCGATGTGACAGAACAAG
>JANYKH010000060.1 GCA_025358235.1 Chloroflexota bacterium | reverse complement strand
GTCACGATCAAATACCGGGTGTTGCCATTCGGTTTTAAGACTGGTTCAGCATTAACCAGCATCCAGACAATATCTTTGCCGTCAGGCACTCTCACGCCCACCAGCTTGTCTTTTACCGGCTTCCCTGTCAGTGCCGCCCGGCGTACCGGGTGATCATCCACGTGGAGCAGGGTTAGGCCGTCTTCCTCATAGACCTTCCAGGCGTCCCACTCCTGGCTGTTCACGCTGAGAATGTCAGTATCTTTAGCCAGCCCGAACATTCTGAGGAATGAAGGATTAACGATGGAAAATTTCCCCGCCTCATCAATGAGCGCCACCCCGGATCTGAGGTTTTCAGTTAATACTCTAAACTGACCTTCACTGGCCTGCAACGCCTCTTCTGCTTTCTTGCGTTCCGTGATATCACGGTTTATCCAGAGGCGGCCGAATTGTCTTTGTCCAACCCGGACCGGGACGAAATCCCGCAAGAGGGTTCGCCCGTCCTGCATGGGCACTTCTTCGTCTTTTACCGCCTCACCCCGGCGGATTATCGCTGTAACCCGGGCCACGGCTTCTTCAGGATTCCGGTAAGCATGTTTTATTTTAGAAAGGTGTTCCCCTGCGATGATGTTTTTCAGTTCATCAGGACATTCTTTCAGTTTGAACATATCGCAGAACGTCTGGTTAGCGAATTCGGTTACCCCGTCCTCCGAAACGAGCATGATTCCCATGGGCATGTCTGAGAGCACGGTATAAAAACGGTTCAGGGTATTTTGCAGGGTTTCTTCAGCCCGTTTACGATCTGTAATATCGGAAAGGGTGATTATCCAGCCGAGGATTTCTCTCCCCTCGGAGAGTTTGGAATATGAAATGAGAAAGTTCTTGTGGGTTCCATCAAGCGAGTTGAAAGTTAGTTCCGCTTTGTTGGGGATAGTTCCGGCTTCAATGGCTTTTAGCGAGATGGGAGTTTCACCAAATTGCAACATCGGGAAAGCCGATTCAAACTTATGCCCGTTGACATTGCCCCCGGCGAGTTTAGCGGCAGTCTGGCTTGTGTTGATGATTTCTCCGCGGGCGTTGCAAATGATTATTCCTTCGGTCGAATGCTCTACGATATTTTGGACAAGCTGGCCTTTGGCGATTAGGCTTTCATTCTTCCTGTGCTCGGTCAGGTCGGTAATAACAATCGAGATGCTGGCCACCCCGCCCATGTTAAGCCGGTTGGTGGCGACGATACACGGGATCTTTTTCTTAAACTTGCCGAGTAGTGTAACTTCTTGCCGCCCGGTACGCTTTTTTAAAAGCTCTTCATAAAGGGGGCGGCTTTCCGGGGCGATGAAATCAATAAAATCGCTGGAAAGCACCTTCTCCATGGAACTTTCGGTCAGCGTGGCAAACTGAGTGTTGGAAAAAACGATCTTGCCCTGGTTATTCAGCGTTACCGCACCCTCAGCCATCTGTTCGAGGACAACGCGGTAACTGAATTCTACGTTGGGTTGTGTTAACTGGTCTCCTGTGGGGGTGCCACTTATTGTCAGAAGGGCGCTTTGAGTTTCCTCAAGACGTCGCTTCAGCTCGGATATTTGTTGTAATAAATCCGCAGTGTTTTGGTCATCAGGCATGTAAAATTCCTTCGGTTTAGCTTATGTTCCGACAAGAATCCGGTCTAGACATCCAGTCCGGTTGGGGTAAGAGGGGATTAATTCGACGCCTTAAGAATAATTGCCACCTGGCGCACCTTGATTCTTCCCTCAAGAACTAAAGCATAATTATTCTAACATGCATTGTCAAATAAATTATAAATAATTTTACAGATGGTTGTAGATAAATTTAAGGAAATAGTGGCAATATTCATAAGATGGCCGGAAAAAGACCGACAAAATGGTGCCCCAGGGGGGAATCGAACCCACGACAAACGGTTTAGGAAACCGCTGCTCTATCCAACTGAGCTACTGGGGCAAAACGGGTATTCGGCATGTGTGTAAGAGGGGCGAAAGCCCGTATAGCTGCGCCAAATGAATGATAACATTCCTGACATAATGTTGGCAACGATTCAGGTGTTATTGAGGAGATGTTTACCCCAGTTCAGCAAGGTCGAATTTCATGCCGTCATGACCGGCCTTGACGGGTATGCCGGTAGATTGGGTAAGCTGTTCGGCGATCTCCGAGGGGTGAGCCTGCCACACGCCCATGCCGTAGTGGGTGAGGATGGCTGTTTTGGGTTTAATTTCCCGTATAAGACTTTCCGCGTCTTCAACCGCCAGGTGGGCAATTTTATCCCGCCGGTGCACCAGCACCAGGTTCATGATCAGCAGTTCACTGCCGGCGTAAGCCGAGACCAGCGCGTCAAAATAGCGGGTATCCGTGATGTAGGAGAAGGTGTGCCCGGCAGCTTTAAATTTGATGCCGTAAGTTTCCACGGCGTGGTCATGGCGGAGGGGGGTGGTAAACTCTACATTGCCCAGTTTGTAGGACTTGCCCGCCTCGAGGATTTCTATGGCGTCCAGCCACTTGCGCAAATAGGAAAATAGTACCGGTTCCGTGTCCAGGGCGTCCGCCGGGCAAAAAAAGGTGCCTTTTTTATCAAAGCCGCCTCCCGTCATCGCCTCCACCATGATGTTCACGTCATTGGCGTGGTCCAGGTGGCGGTGGGTGAGGATGATACCGGACAGTTTTTCGGGATCGAGTTTCCGTTTGGTGACCTGCACAATGCAGCCGGGGCCGGGATCGACGATAAACTGCGTCCCGGCGAGGTCCATCCACATGCCGCCGGAAGCCGCCAATTGCTTGGAGACCATAAAGCGTGCTCCCGCGGTGCCGAGAAATGTGATCGTACTTGGGGATTGTTCAACCATCTGTTAATTATAGCGCGGAAAGGCGGGCGGCGTTTAGCCGGACTGCAGTATAATTGTTATATAGAACTTATTTATTCAAGGTCACCGAGTTTGGGGGAGGCTGAAATGGGTGGTTCCGCGGTGAAGCGACGATTATATTGGCTCGCGTCTATAATTCCCATCACATTGATTCTGGTGTCCGCCTGCAGCAGCGCCCCGCCGCCCCGCCCGTCCGGCCCCGTAACCTACGAGACCTATGTTTTAGCCCCCGACGATATCCGCTACCAATCCGGCGGAATAATCCTGGAACACCCGCGTTTTTCTTTTGATTATCCCTCTTCTTTCGTCCTGCTGGACGTGAACCGGGGGCGCGGTGCGTCTCTTAGCAACCCTGATTACACCCAGATATACTTCTCCCGAAGTGTGCCGAATAAACTGGCGGACGTGATAGTGGTCGAGGTGCTGAAGCCCGGATTGTCATCGATGAAAGACGCGCTTGGGGCGGCCGATTTTGAAGTGAAATCACACGCGGACGCTAACTTGAAGGTGCGTGAGCGGTCGACGAAGACCGCTGCCGGAATTACCGCTGAGTACGTGGCTTATTCGTTTGAGGTTCCCGGCCCGGCCACCCGTTTTATCAGGTTTCTGGCCTTTGATTATAAAGGCTTCATCTGGACGATAAGGCTGTCCTGTTACGAGGATTCCGCCCAGGAGACAGCCCTGTATTTTGACCGACTGGTGGAGACATTCAAGTTCCTCGAATAAACGAGTCTAAAGAAGTTGTCATTGCGATGACCGTTTTGCCATCCCCTACCCCTTCCGTTTTTATGTCCGACAGCGGACTAAGCTAGTTTTAAACGGAAGGGGATTTTGTTTTATGAGGGCTTTGCCCTCATTCACCTGAACGCTCACTCTAACCCGCTCCCGGTGGGAGCGGGCAACAGCTAGAACGTGAGTTGCAGATTTTATGGTTTATTATCAACTTCCATTCCGGCGAAAACCTGAAACCCAAAGTAAATTCTTACCGGAATGTTTAATTTGTGGAAACAAGCCGAAAACAATCGTTATGATCCATCTATTGTCCTGCCACCGCCGAGGGAGAGAATAAAGGTGAGGGGGAACGCCGCCGGGCGCAGCAAAGACACAAAACCTACTTGCTTTCCCCGGCCTGTTTCCGCAGTTCGATGCACATGGCCGCGCCGTCGATCCCCACCGGACAGCGTTCCCGGCAGCGGCGGCAGGTGAGACAGGTATAGGCCAGCGAGGCCGCCTTATCCATGTCCTTATCGATTTTACCCGCCCAGACAGCCCCGTTAGCCGTGAAATACTTATCGCCAAAGTTACCGGCGGTCATAGCGAAGACGGGGCATTCATAGAGGCAGCCGCCACAGCGCAGGCAGTAAAGCGCCTGTGACAGGATGGGGTCTTTGGCCAGTTCCGAACGGCCGCCGTCAAGGAAGATGACGTGGAACTCGGCGGGGCCGTGGGCGCCGTAAGTGGTCACTTTTTCAATATCGCCGGTCTTGCTGGGGCCGGAAATCATGCTCACGTATGAGGGCACGGTGTAATTGGCATAGCGCCAGGTCACTTCAATAGTTTTGAACGCTTCGCCGAGAGATGGCACCAATTTTTCCATGCCGACAACGGCGATGTGCATCCGGGGCAGGCCCGTTACCAGCCGGGCATTGCCTTCGTTTTCGATGATGAACAGGGTGCCGGTGTCCGCCGCGACGACGTTTGCGCCGCTGATGCCGATCTGTGCCTCGATGAATTTCTGACGCAGCAGGTCATGGGCGACGGCGACCAGTTTATCGATATCGGCGGGTAGTTCCTCGCCTGTGAGTTCGCTGAAGAGTTTGGCGACGTCCTCTTTGGGGACGTGGATGGCGGGGGAGAGGATGTGCATGGGGCGGGAATTCAGCTTCTGGATAATGAATTCGCCGAGATCGGTTTCATAGACATCATTGCCGAGTTTTTCCAGATGTTCCCGCACGCCGATTTCGTCACAGGTCATGCTCTTGGCCTTGACGATGGTCTTGCCGGTACCGCAAAGATCGCCGACGATCTTCAGCACATCTTCCGCAGTATTGGCGATGTAGGCGTGGCCGTGATTGGTGCGGATGTTCTCGGCAGCCTGCTCGGCCAGTTGGCGCATCTGCTTGATAGAACGCGCCTTGATATCGATAACTTCTTTAGCCATTTCGATGGTCTTGGGAAATTTATCGAGGGCCTGTTTGGTATTGCCGCGGTAGCTTTTGATAGCCCGGGACAGGGCCAAGCCAATCCGCTCGTTATGGGCGGCATCCATTATCTGTTTTTTATAATCACCGGAAGGCGGCATTTCAGACCCCCATGGCGACGGCCATGACCTCGGCCAGGTCCATGACTTTAACGTTCTCTTTGTTCAGTTGTTTCAGGCCTCCCCGTAGCTGCATCACGCACCCGGGGCACTGGGTAATAATCAACTCGGCGCCGGTCTCGATCAGTTCGCGGGCGCGGTTTACGGCCAGCATCTGGCTCAGTTCCGGGAAGACGGCTTCAAAACCGCCGCCGCCACCGCAGCAGGTGGCATATTTGCCTTTAGCGAATGACGGTTCGACCAGTTCAAGACCTTTGATAGCCTTGATGACCTGACGGGGCGCTTCAACGAGATTCAGGTAGCGCGCCATCTGGCAGGGGTCGTGGTAGGTAACCTTGAGGGGGGTGGGATATTTCAGTTCTTTTGAGCCTAATGCAGCCAGCGCGGCTTCAGAGAAATGCTGAACTTCAATGGCGCTGCCGCCCACGGAGGCGGGAATAAGGTCGCGCAGGGTATAGGTGCATGAGGGCACTATGCTGATTATCTTTTTGGCACCGTGTTTCCGGAATTTATCCGTGACCGCGGCGCTGTTTTTATCGAAATCATCGCGAAGACCGCCGTAATAGAGCAGGCCGCCGCAGCAGGGCTCATCTTCGCCCAGATAACCCATCTCCACGCCGAGGGCTTGTAGCACCTTGACGGCGTCACGCAACGGCAGGGCCTGTCCGGCGTCCTTGCCACCGACAAGGCGGTTAACCAGCCCGCCCATGCCTAGCTTTTTCTGGAGACCAGCCATTTTCATAGCGGTATCAGAGCCGACGACGCTGGAATCCAGC
>JANYKH010000011.1 GCA_025358235.1 Chloroflexota bacterium | reverse complement strand
CTCAGCGCGGAGAAGACCGACGCCGTCCACCTCCCGGGCAGCAACTTTTTCCACCAACTCGGGCTGGGCGAGGTTTACCAGCAGTTTGGTCTTGGTTTTAATTTTTTTCTTACTGACGGCAGCTTTGGCCTCAGCCTTAACCTTGATAACGCCGTTGTAAACATGGCCGGTGGTGCCGTTCACGGAAATCATCTGGCCGTCTTTCAGAATATGCGTCGCTTTTTCCGTACCGACTACGCAGGGAATACCCAGTTCACGGCTGACGATAGCGGCGTGGGCAGTGCGTCCGCCGCGGTCAGTAACAATGGCGGCCGCGCGTTTCATGGCGGGGACAAAGTCCGGGGTAGTCATTTCCGCCACGAGAATATCACCCTGTAACACCTTATCGATTTCGGTAGGATCCAGAATAATCTTCACCGGACCGGAAGCGAAACCGGGGCTGGCGGGTGCCCCGGAAAGCAGAATGGGGGCGTCAATCTTGGCGGCAGGAACAGCGCCTTCCTTGGGTTCCTTGATAGTGGTCACCGGGCGGGTCTGGACAATGTACAGCGTCCCACCCTCTTTGGCCCATTCGATATCCTGAGGCCAGCCATAGTGCTTTTCGAGCTTCGCTCCGATGCGGGCTAACTCAAGTATTTCTTTATCGCTGATTTTTTGAGCGGCTTTCTCTTCGGCGGTGAGAATGATTTTAATGTTGGGTTCTTTAGCGTTGGCTTTTAGGTTTCTTATCAGTTTCCATTCCTGGGGCTTGATCTGTTTTTCAGAAATGCGGAAGTCACTTTTATCAACGATATAAAGATCCGGGGTGACATCGCCGGAGACGATCATTTCGCCAAGGCCCATGATGGCTTCTATAACGATCTTGCTGCGGTCGCTGGTGCTGGGGTCAACGGTAAACATGACACCGGAGACATCTGACTGGACCATGCGTTGAACAGGTACGGCGATGCCGACCTGGAAGTGATCAAATTTATTCTCGACGCGGTAGAAGATAGCGCGGGGGTTAAACAAAGAGGCCCAGCATTGCTGGACGGCATGGACAACCTCTTTGGCGCCCTTGATGTTTAAGAAGGTGCTTTGCTGACCTGCGAAAGAAGCTTCAGGAAGGTCTTCTGCCGTAGCCGAAGAACGCACTGCCACAAGCCCGCCCCCCATTTTCAAGTAAGCTTGTTCGATCTGATCAGTCAGATCACGCGGCATGGGCATGCTCATCATCATTTTTTCTACTTGGGCGGCAAGTGTCTGCAACTGGCGGCTGTCTTGAGGATTCAGGGGTTTCAAGACTTCCCTGATCCGTTCAATCATGCCGTTTTTTTCAAGAACATAGAAATAAGCCTGTGAAGTCACAACAAACCCGGGCGGCACCGGGATTTTAGCCTGGGTCATTTCACCCAGATTCGCTCCCTTTCCGCCGGCTACGCCAATGTCATTTCTGGTTATTTCATCAAACCAAATGATCGCGCGCTGGTCCATGAATGTGATTCCCCCTCTTTATATGTTCATTTATTCTGGCGTTTTTTCGCGTATATGCGTGCCAGGCCCGGGCCAACCACGCCCGATTTCTTCGCCTGAAGTCAGCCACTTTTCAGTTAGCTGCTTTCGCCCCTTCCTGTTTTTAAGCCTGATCTAAATTATACCAGAACCCTTTCCACTTTTACTACTTCAAGTACCATAATTCTCTCAAGCGGCTGCAATACTGAATTAATAACCCGATAGCGACCTGTTGGAGGCAAGCACGGAAGGAATTTAGCTTCATCCGCGCCGCCCCGCCAACCCCTTTTTACCTCCCGAAACCACGTTCCGAATTTGACAAGAGATTCATCTGGGCGTAGAATTTAGGTACATGGGTACTGCAGGGGGATGGGTGTACTTATATGATTGAAATGGCGATCGATAGCATTCGCGTTAGCCTCATGAATTACCAGAGAGTCGTAATTTTAAAAGAGAAAAGCGCAGATCGCTATCTACCAATCTGGATTGGCCCCGCAGAGGCTGATGCCATCGCTGTGAAGCTTCAGGGCGCTAATGTCCCGCGCCCGCTCACCCATGACTTGCTCCGTTCCATTATTGATTCCCTCCAGGCCACCATTGACTACATTGTCGTTAACGACCTGCGCAGTGATACTTTTTACGCCAAAATCCTGCTTACCGCCAACGGCAAGCAGATCGAGATTGATTCCCGCCCCAGCGATGCTCTGGCCCTCGCGGTCAGGGCGGATGTCCCCATTTATGCTGATGAAGCCGTTTTAGACAAGGCCGGTATCCTGCTGGACAGCGAGACCGGGAAACCAATCGTTGATGAAAAACTTGATGCCGGCGGGCAGAAAAAAGGCGTAAGCGAAGAAGACATCAAGAAAACCGCCTTTTACGATTTCATCAATACGCTGGACCTGGACGATTTCGACAAGCGTAAATCATAACCGGCGCCTCCACAAGCCGCGCGCCCGGTTATTTCCGGGGTACACATGGAAGAAGGCACAATTAAGAAATTAATGACGTCTCTGAAATGCGATACCTGCGGGCAGCATTTCAAACCTACTGACGTTGAGATCCTGGGACACCGGGAAGAACTCTGGTTTTTCCGTGTCAGTTGTTCAATTTGCACTACCGCTTGCCTCATTACCGCTTCCGTTAAGGAAAAAGCCCTAGCTGATGCAGTCAACGATCTTACCGCGTTTGAATTGAAGGGTTTTTCCAGCGCCAACAACGTGGATACCGATGATGTAATCGATATGCGTAACTTCTTGCGCGGCTTTGATGGCGATTTTAACGCGTTGTTCAAACCATAATAATAGGGTATTCTACCTATTTGCGCCGCTCTGTTCCGAGGTTATAATGTATGGATAAGAGGCTGGCGGCTTTCCAATTAATCGGTGTAGGCTTCTTTATTGCTATCTCAATTGCCGGAGGGGCATTGCTGGGGTTGTGGCTGGATGATAAACTTGGGACATCACCCTGGTTAGTTTTGATAGGACTGTTCCTTGGATTGTTCACGGCAGGTTACGGGGTGTACACGATGCTCCTGCCGTTATTGAACAGGAAAAACTCACCCAAAAATAAATAATGATAACTAGTTGGTGTTTTTTGGCGCTATTTGCTATTATTGGTCAAGGTAAG
>JANYKH010000321.1 GCA_025358235.1 Chloroflexota bacterium | reverse complement strand
GCATCCGTCGGCGACGGCTACATCGGCAAAGGCATCCGCCCCGCCCTCACCCTCCTCTCCGGCAAGTTTTATAACTATGACTTTGAAAAACTCCTGCCGATGGCCTGTTCGGTGGAATTGATGCACACCGCTACCCTGGTTCATGATGACGCTATCGATAAATCTTCCGTGCGCCGGGGGCACGCTACCATTAACAAGCTGTTCGGCTCTGATGTAGCCATATTGATGGGCGACTATCTGTTTTCCCGCGCCGGTGAATTTGTAGCCGATACTAAAAATCCCCGCGCTATCAAACTTTTTTCCCATACCCTCGGCATTATCTCCAGCGGGGAAATAAATCAGTATTTAAGCCAGTTCAATATCGATCAGACCTTTGAGGACTATGTCCAGCGCATTTCCGGCAAGACCGCTTCCCTGTTTGCCCTGGCGACTGAGACCGGCGGCATCCTGAGCGGCGCGCCGGAACCCGCTATTGACGGCCTGCGGGAATACGGTATGAAGATGGGCATCGCCTTCCAGATTGTCGATGATATCCTTGATTTCACCAGCGATCAGGCTACCCTGGGCAAGCCCGTCGGTTCCGATCTTTCTCAGGGCACTCTGACCCTCCCCTCCATGCTCCTGCTGAAAAAATACCCCGATAACAATCCCGTTCGCGCCATCTTCGAAGAGAAGGGAGTCAACAAACCGGAAAAGATTAAAGAAGCCATTGTGCTTTTACGTCAATCGGGCATCGTGGATGAATGCTACCGCATCGCCCATGACTACTGCGACCGCGCCTGTGCCGCCCTTGATGTCCTCCCCTCCGGTTCAACCTCCCAGGAAGCCCTGCGGGGTCTGGCAGCCTTCGTGACGGCCCGCAAGGACTAACCAACGGCTGTAGGCGCTTCCAGTACTTAAGTTTGAACCGCCTTGTTCAAGGAATCCGGTAATTTTACTCCCCAACATGCGGCAGGCTTTAACATAAAATCTGAAAAGAACCGGGGTTTACTATTGACAAATCGATTAACAGACTTCTATAATAACCATGTGACAGGGAGTGACTTGATTCCCGGTCAAGTTCGATTGATACAAGAGCCGCAACGATTCTTCTGCTCTTATTCTGGTTCAAAAATCCCATTAGTGAGTATGCTTCCAACTAAATTGTTTTATTTCCCAACTTGTAACCGGTCTTATTAATGCCAAAGTATATCTTTGTCACTGGCGGCGTCGTTAGCTCAGTCGGCAAAGGGATAGCAGTCGCCTCCATTGGCAATATTCTGAAGAGCCGCGGTGTTTCCGTCACTGTTCAGAAACTGGATCCCTATCTCAATGTCGATCCCGGGACGATGTCCCCTTACCAGCATGGCGAAGTCTTTGTCACCACTGACGGCGCCGAAACTGATCTTGACCTCGGTAACTACGAACGCTTCATCGATATCGCCACCACTCAGGATTCCAACGTCACCTCAGGCCAGATTTACAGCACCGTTATCAGCAAGGAACGTCGCGGCGATTTTCTGGGCGGCACCATTCAGGTAGTCCCCCACGTCACCAACGAAATTAAAGAGCGTTTTAAACGGCTGGCTGAAAGGTCAAAAGCCGAAGTGCTCCTGATTGAAGTCGGCGGTACCGTCGGCGATATTGAAGGCCAGCCTTTCATCGAAGCCATCCGCCAGATGAAAAAGGATGTCGGCCGCGAGAACGTACTTTATATCCACGTCACTTTCCTGCCTTTCCTGGAATCCACCAAAGAATTAAAAACCAAGCCCACCCAGCACAGCGTGAATGAACTGCGGCGCATGGGCGTCCAGCCGGACGTTATCCTCTGCCGCAGTGATTACCCCATGCCGGAAGGTATGGCCAGCAAGATTTCCCTCTTCTGTGACGTAGAACCGGAAGCCGTAATCCCCATGCCCACGATCGATTGCATCTACGATATTCCGCTGATGCTGGAAAATTCGGGCCTGGGCAAACTGATTGTGGAAAAACTGAGCCTGTCCCGTAAACCGGCTGATCTTACCGCCTGGACTGGCATGGTAAGCCGGATCAAGAGACCCCACAAGACGGTCAACATCGCTTTGGTGGGCAAATACGTCGAACTTAAAGATGCTTACTTCTCCGTGCGCGAGGCCATTTGCCACGCCGGATTTTTCCATGATATGGACATCAATTTGCAATGGGTTCACTCCGAGGATCTCGAAAAGACCGGCTGTGATGAAGCCCTCGCCACCGCTCAGGGAATCGTCGTTCCCGGTGGTTTTGGCATCCGCGGCATTGAGGGCATGATCAATACCGCCCGCTATGCCCGGGAACATAACGTACCTTACCTTGGCTTGTGCCTTGGTTTGCAGATAATGGTTATCGAGTTCGCCCGTCATGTCCTGGCCAGCAACGACCCGAATTCCACCGAATTCAATCCCCACACCCCATACCCCGTGATTGATCTTATGAGTTCGCAGAGACAGGTGGAGAAAAAGGGCGGCAGCATGAGACTGGGTTTGTATCCCTGCAACCTCACGCCGGGCACTAAAGCCGCTGCGGCCTACGGGCAGTCGTTGATTCATGAACGGCACCGCCACCGCTTTGAATTTAATAATTCCTACCGCGACGTTCTGGCCAAAGCCGGGCTGATCTACAGCGGGCTTTCCCCTGACGGCGAATTAGTAGAAGTTTGCGAGCTTGCCGACCACCGCTGGATGGTGAGCTGCCAGTTCCATCCTGAATTTGGATCCCGGCCCAACCGCGCTCATCCCCTTTTCCGTGATTTCGTCGGAGTCGCCAAGGATGTCCTCCGTGAAGGTTCTCAGCCCCCGCTGCCCCTATCCGCCTAGCGTGTTCAGGCAGCAACGGGCTATTATTATAATTTCCATTCTATAACTATGAGGTAAATCTATGAATATTGCTGATCTTGAAGCCAAAAATATTGATGAGTTAGTCCAGCTCTCCAAAGAACTGGGTATGCCGGAAGACGGCAATATGGACAAAACTGAACTGGTGACGGCCCTTTTTAAGGCCTACACCGAGCAGGAAGGCTACATCTACTGCCGTGGTATCTTGGAAATCATGGCGGACGGTTACGGCTTCCTGAGACAGGAGACTCTCCTTCCCAGCCAGACAGACATTTACATCTCTCCCTCACAGATTCGGCGTTTCGGCCTGCGTAACGGAGATATGGTGGTGGGTCAGGGCCGCCTTCCCAAGAACAACGAAAAATACTACAGCCTTTTGCAGGTTGGCGCGATTAACGACCTTAATCCCGAACTCGCTAAAGCCCGTCCCCCTTTCACCTCACTCACCCCCACCTTCCCTGACCGCATCATCAACCTGGAACGCGCTCATGATGACCTCGGTACCCGTTTGATTAACATGATCGCCCCCATCGGCCGCGGGCAGCGCGGCCTGATTGTCTCCCCGCCCAAAGCCGGTAAAACCATGCTGCTCAAGAACATCGC
>JANYKH010000265.1 GCA_025358235.1 Chloroflexota bacterium | reverse complement strand
AAGCAGGTCAGACTGCTGCGCCGTCAGGTCGATCCAGTCCGGGATAAATCCTTCCACCACGAACGCCACCGCCAGCACCATCATGAAGATTTCCCAGCCGAACTCGTGGGCGGCAAAGAATTTGGAAAGATAGTTTCTCATGTGTCTTGAATGTACCCCCAGAGAGGATATTTAAGCACTAAATGGGGTTTGAACACAACTTTCGCCTGATGATTGTTGCGGAGAAGCAATTCGTTTAACTAGACCATGCCGGCGGAGGCTTGCTCCCGCCCCGGCGCGGGGGGGTAGTATGAGGGGGTGGTATGCTTTTCCCGGCTTCCCGGGTTAAACCCGTCTCTTATTTTTCCGTCGGCACAAATTCCAAAGAGGCTGAATTCATGCAATACCGCAGACCGGTCGGCTTCGGCCCGTCATTAAAAACGTGTCCCAGGTGGGCGTCACACCGGCGGCACAAAACTTCCGTCCGCACCATGCCGAGGGTTCGGTCGATGTGCGTTTTGACCCTGTCTTCGCCTATCGGCGCCCAAAAACTTGGCCAGCCCGTGCCGGAGTCAAACTTCGTTTCAGAACTGAATAAATCGAGATGGCAGTTGGAGCACCGGTAAATCCCCTTCGCTTTCAGATGGTGGTATTTGCCGGTAAAGGGGGCTTCTGTGCCGCCCTGCCGGGTTATCCGGTACACGTCCGGAGGGAGAATCCGCCGCCATTCTTCATCTGTTTTAACGATTCTTTCTTCCTGCTGCATAACTTCCTCCGGTATCTAAATAAGGATTACGTTTAAGTCTAGCGGGAAAATGACGCAATAGGTATCAGAATTATTACTTAATCTGGGGGCGTCCGTTCTTTTTAATCTGCTTTGTCCGGCTCGCTTTCGGCGCCATGGGGTTAGAACTTCAGCGAAATGCGGGGTTCCGGGGGTTTTTGGGGGGAGGTCAAAAAAATGGACTTCAAATTTGGCGGGCAAATAGCAGAGGTTTCAGGCCTTTTTATCTATTGAAAGGTTGCTTTCCGGGTGTGAATTGTTCTGTTTGTCCCCTGCTATTTTTAATTCAAGCTTACAATCGCCTTTTTTCACGCAGGGCTCACACTTGGCCTGGCAAGCGTCAAACAATACTCTTTCTGCCGGGGACAATTGGTTCACTTCGTCCCCCTGTTATTCATCATGAATGAATCTGTCATATATGACATTTGTATTATGATGCCATAAGGATATACTCTTGTCAATATATTTTTGAAAAAAGGCAGGACTATTTCAAGATACATAAAAGGCAGGGCTTTGGCAGGAGTTTGGGCAGCCGGTCAGGCCCGGGGGGCCAGGACTCAGGCCAGGCCGGGGATATTGGTCATATCTGCTTCTGAGGCGTAGGCAATCCCCACCACGCTCGGCCCCGTGTGGGCTCCGAGAACCAGCGATATGGGGCAGGTGGGCAGCCAGTTGCATTTAAAGACCTTTTCCATGGCTTTTTTCAGCATTTCTGCGCCTTCCGGATTTTGGGCGTGCACTATCTGGAGGCGCAGTTCTGTCCCGGCCGGGTGCTTTTGCTTAATGACATCTGCCAGGCCGTTCAGGGCCTGTTCAAAACTGCGGGCACGGTTCAACTGAACATAGGTGCCGCGAACTTTTTCCACGCCGATGATCGGCTTGATGTTCAAAAGCTGGGCCAGTAGCCCTTTGATGTGGCTGATGCGGCCGCCGTGGATAAGGTAGCGCAATTCCCGCAGCGTGAATATCGTGTCCGTTGCATCCCCTATTCGTTTCATCATCGCCAGAATCTGATCTTTTGGCAGTCCTGCTTTAATAGCGTGGGCGGCGGCCACCGCCTGCCAGCCGGACGCAACGGACAGAGTTTTGGTGTCGACGTGAGTGACGTTAGCCAGCGGCACAAGCCCGGCGGCAATCTGGGCGGATTGATAAGTACCGCTCAGCCCGGAAGAAATGTGGACAGACAGAATATCCCGGTCGATGGCAGCCAGTGAGCGGTATGTTTCCGCGATGAGTCCGGGGGAAGGCTGGGAGGTGATGGGGAAATCGCTGCTCTTGCTGAGCATGCTGTAGAAATCTTCCCGGTTGATATCGATGCCCTCACGGTAAGTCTTGCCCTGAAAGGTGACGCTCAGGGGCACCTGATAAATGCCCAACTCTATCATTTTTTCCGGGGTGAGGCACAGGTCAACACCGCTATCAACGACAACTTTCATGATTTTCTCCGGCTGTTCATTCTTTCCAAAGGGCGTCAGGCAGATATGGGACAGGGTTTGTTGAGCGAATATGTTTGCTAATTACCGAACAGATTACCAGTATATCACAGCCGGAAAGAGGATGCCTTAGTGAAGAAATATTGGCTGCCGGTGACGATTAATCTCACCCTGGCCTAGCCCGACGTTTAACAAATGAACATCGGAGTCGAATATTAACGAATTTCCGGCCTTCGCCGGAATGGCAACTTTCTATCCCCTGTATATCCTGACGCGCCGCTCAGGATCATGGCCCCGGCTCTGGGATCCCAGATGGTTCTTCTCCGCCATAATGTGCTGTAGTCGGCGGACATAGGCGCCTTGCGGACTAAGTTCCACTGATTCGCGGCCGCCTGATTTTACCTGGGTCACCGCTTCCTGTGCTTCTTCCATGGCATTGGCGAAGCCTTCGTCCTGGGGCAGGGCCCGGCGGACCCCTTTGGCCGGGCGTTCCGGCCTGTCCGGTACGTACTCGGATTCATCGATTAGTTCCACCTGCGCCTGACCGTCTACCGGGAAAAGCGTTCTGATGAATTGCTTCATCTGGTGCGGCGTGCTCGCCTTGAGGACATAGATGGGTTTTTTCATGAATTCGGCGTCTTGGACCATGGGCGGTTTGCGCCGGTAGTAGTTCTTGGACGTCACAAACAGTTCAGCGCTTTCGAGGTTATCGACGATATTCAGGGTGTGGCCGGTCTCCTCCGCCACCTGTTCTAGTCGGCCTTTATTCACCCCGAAGAGGAAAACCCGCGGGGAAGTTTTGCCGGGTGCTTTGGGCGGCGCTACCTGGCGGGTGGGGTGAATATTTACTCCCATATGCGTCACGCCCTGCCGCGATGGCACGGCGCCGGGCATGGCTTCCGGTTCTATTTTCTCCACCTTGATTTCGCCGGTGGTTTCATCCCGCCAGCGGAGTTCCGTGGGGGTGGGTTGGCCCCTCAGGGCGGCGTCTACAGCTTCGCCGACGTCCGCATGAATGGCCACCTTATACCAGTCCTGTATCTCTACTACGATCTCAAAAGTGGGCGGCGATTTGCGCTCCAGGATGGATTTCTGCGTGCCCCGCCGCCGGGCTTCCTCGTCCCCCAAGGTGACGGACTGGATGCCGCCAATAAGGTCTGCGAGGGTGGGGTTCATCATCAGGTTTTCCAGCGTGTTGCCGTGAGCCGTGCCCACCAGTTGCACGCCCCTTTCGGCGATGGTTCTGGCCGCCAGAGCTTCCAGTTCCGTGCCTATTTCGTCGATGACGATGCACTGAGGCATGTGGTTTTCTACCGCCTCGATCATGACGGCGTGTTGTTCGTTGGGGTGGGCTACCTGCATGCGGCGGCAACGGCCGATGGCGGGGTGGGGAATATCGCCGTCGCCGGCAATTTCGTTGGATGTATCGACGATAATCACGCGCTTGCGGATATCATCGGAAAGAACTCGGGCGATCTCCCGCAGCATGGTGGTCTTGCCCACGCCGGGACGGCCTAAAAGCAGAATACTGCGGCCGGATTGCACCAGGTCCTCGATTATTTTAATCGTGCCGAAGACGGCGCGCCCCACGCGGCAGGTGAGCCCCACGATGCGCCCTTTGCGGTTGCGGATGGCGGAGATGCGGTGTAGCGTGCGCTCCATACCGGCGCGGTTGTCATCCCCGAACGAACCGATGCGGGAGATGACATAATCAATTTCCTGTGAGTCCACATCAGCCGCGTCGAGAATAACCTCGCGCTGGGGATAGCGGGCTTCGGGGGGGCGGCCAAGGTCAAGCACGACCTCTAAAAGTGAGGTTATGTCGCCCTGCTCGGCCAGTTTCTGCTGAATCCGGGGAGGCAATATTTGGATAAGGACATCGATATCGTCCGCGATTACCTGCCGCATGAAAGACCCTCCCTACTTTTCCCCGGCGACAATGTCCAGGAAAAAGCGGTGAAAACGTAAATCATCAGTCAATTCAGGGTGAAATGAGGTAACCAGTATTTTGCCTTCCCGCGCGGCGATAATCCGTCCGTCCGGCAGGCGCGCCAGGACTTCCGTCCGTCCGCTCACACTTTCTATCAGCGGAGCGCGGATGAAGACAGCGGGAAAAGGCTTTTTGCCGATTGCCGGAATAACGACGTCGGTCTCAAAGCTCTCAAGCTGCCGCCCGAAGGCGTTGCGGCGCACTGTAATATTCATCACGCCGAGCGGCACCGCTTTACGGTCGCTGGTAATGGTTTTGGATAAGACAATCAGCCCGGCGCAGGTGCCCATCACCGGCAGGCCTTCGATAATTTTGGCGCGCAGCACATCCGTCAGACCGTAGTCCTCGAGCAGCCCGCAAATGGTGGTGCTTTCCCCGCCGGGTATGACTAACCCGTCCAGGCCCTTGAGTTCCGCGGGCAGCCGGACGGGCAGTGCTTCTACTTGCAGCTTTTGCAGGACGGCGATGTGCTCGGCAAAGGCGCCTTGCGCTGCCAGGACGCCGATTTTCATGTTACCAACCTCTGCGGGCTAAGGTTTCCTCCGGCTTAATTTGCTTGGAATCAATTCCGCGCATGGCTTCACCCAGATTCTTGGAGACCTCAGCGATAATTTTCGGGTTGTTAAAGTGAGTCGTAGCCTTGACGATGGCACGGGCGCGGGCGGACTGATCTTTAATCCGTTCGGCGGGCGCTTTACCTTCGGAGGCTTTGAAAATGCCGGAGCCGACAAAGACGCCTTCGGCGCCAAGCTGCATCATCAGTGAGGCGTCAGCCGGGGTGGCGATGCCGCCGGCCGCAAAATTTACGACAGGCAGTTTGCCGGTGTCATGAACTAATTGGACGAGGTCAAACGGCGCGCCGATTTCTTTGGCGTAGGCCATCAGGGCTTCCTGGGGCATAGTGTTCAGCGTGCGGATGGCATCCATCACAGTCCGCATATGGCGGACCGCTTCAACGATATCGCCGGTGCCGGCTTCACCCTTGGTGCGGATCATGGCGGCGCCTTCGCCGATGCGGCGGAGGGCTTCACCCAGGTTGCGGCAGCCGCAAACGAAGGGGACTTTAAAATCGTGCTTCCAAACGTGGTGGGCGTCATCAGCCGGGGTGAGCACTTCGGATTCATCAATGTAATCGATTCCCAGCGCCTGGAGGGCCTGAGCCTCGGCAAAGTGGCCGATGCGGCATTTCGCCATGACCGGTATCGTCACGGATTTCATGATTTTCTCGACGACATCCAGGTCAGACATGCGGGCCACGCCGCCGGCGGCGCGGATATCAGAGGGCACGCGCTCCAGGGCCATGACGGCGCAGGCGCCCGCGTCCTCGGCTATTTTGGCATGTTCC
>JANYKH010000070.1 GCA_025358235.1 Chloroflexota bacterium | reverse complement strand
CGTCCAGCGTTTTTTCAACCCTGTCATTGAACTGGCGACCGAATTTACCGATCTTCAGCGCGCTATGGTGGCCGGCACGCGGATATTTGAAATGCTGGATATCCGCCCGGAAATTATTGATCAGCCCAACGCCGTTGAACTAACCGGGGTTAAAGGAGAAATAAAACTGGACCACGTCAGATTCAGCTACATCCCCGGCACTGAAATCCTGCATGACATTGATCTGACTATCAAGCCCGGGGAGACTGTCGCCATCGTCGGGAGCACCGGCGCCGGTAAAAGCAGCCTGGTCAATCTTATCGCCCGGTTCTATGACGTGACCGGCGGTACCGTGTCCATAGATGGCTATGATGTCCGTTCGGTTTCCCAGCAGTCCCTGCGCCGCCAGATGGGTATTGTCCCGCAGGACCCTTTCCTGTTTTCCGGGACGATTGCAGACAATATCCGCTATGGTAATCCTGCCGCCGGAAAGGAACAAATCATTCATGCCGCGCAGACTGCCGGCTGCCATGATTTTATAATGCGTCTGGAAAAGGGTTATGACACTACAGTAGGGGAGCGGGGCGCCAACCTGAGCGCCGGGCAGCGCCAGTTTATCTGCCTGGCCCGCGCCATTCTTTCGGAACCCCGCATCATCATTCTGGATGAAGCCACGTCTAATATCGATACGACTTCCGAAAGGCTGATGCAGAAATCACTCCAGCATGTGGTGAAAGGACGTACCTGCATCATGATCGCGCACAGGCTTTCTACCGTCACCGGCGCAGACCGCATTATCGTCCTGGAAAAGGGTCGCATTGTTGAGGAAGGCACACACCGGGAGTTGCTGGTGAAGAGCGGTGTTTATCGCCGTATGTTCGAGGCGCTGGTCGGGCCGGTCTACACCGGAAACTAGCTTCTAACCAATTTCCACGTGGGGTTTTTCTGCGGGCGTTCCACCGTTGGCCGCCTGCGCTTTTTTGCTGGCGTTGTCATACAGGAAGAATGCCGGAATAATGGCCGCCAGAATCACTACTCCTCCGATAAGGAAAGCCGTATCGAATGCCGCCACGTATGACCTGACCGTCGTCAGTTGGTAAAGCAGCGTTAGCGCGGTCTGGTGCGCCGCGTCAACCGACATGCCTGTTTTTTGCAGTCCCACCTGGATTCCCGCCAGCGTTTGCACCGCCGTAATAGAGTTCTGGCCCACCGTCTGCATCATGGTGGCCAGATTGTCTTTCTGGAAAGAAGTCAGCATACTGGCAAAGATTGCCGTGCCCAGACTGGAAAAAACCGAGCGGGCGACGTTATTGATTGAAGACGCCTGTGAGGTAAGGTACATCGGCACTTCCGCCAGCGCGAAAGTGGTTACCGGCATCATCGCGAAGCCCATCCCCACACCCCGGAATGCCAGAATCCAGCGTAACGTTGAGTCCGCCGTGGTCGTATCGATCCTGCCCAGCTGCAGCGTGGCAAGTCCTGTGATCAGCAACCCGAGCATTACCGGAGGCCGCGGCCCGATCTTATCGTAAAACCGCCCGCCCACTATCGTACCTACCACCGCCCCCATTGCCTGCGGAATCAGCAGCAAACCGGATTCAAAAGCGCCCATACCCCTGATGTTTTGCAGGAATAAAGGCATCATGAACATCGATGAGAACAGTCCCATCGTAATGATGAAGTTTAAGAAAGTACCGAGCGAGTAGCCGCGGTATTTAAAGACCTTGATGTCCAGGATAGGCACCTTTTCCCGTAGTTCCACAAAGACCCAGCTGACCATGCTGACGATACCCACCGTGAACAGGACGATAATTCGTGTATCGCTCCACCCCCAGCTGGGCACATAAGACAGCCCGTATAGTATCGTACCGAACCCCACCGCTGCCAGGATATACCCCTTCCAGTCCAGCGGCAAGTTAGCTTTCTTTGGCGTATCGATAATCCACGCCAGTCCGACGAAAAAGGCAATCACCACGATTGGTACGTTGACGTAAAAACACATCCGCCAGTCCGCGAATTCCACCAGGTAGCCGCCCAGTGTGGTGCCAATGGTGGGTGCCAAAATCATCGGGATGCCGAGCATGCCCATCGCCGTGCCGCGTTCTTCCTTGGGCACGTTGGTGAAGATCAGCGTCATTGCCAGCGGCATTAACAGCCCGCCTGCCAGACCCTGTATGATGCGGAAAAAGATTAAGGAATTCGTGCTCCAGGCCAGGCCGCATAAAACAGAGCCCGCGAGGAATGTCAGTTGGCTCGCCAGGTAAACTCGTTTCATGCCGAACTTCGAGCCCAAATATGAAGCGGCTGGCGCGCTTATCGCCGTCGCCATAAGGTACGCCGAAGTCACAAACTGGCCGCGGCTGATATTATCGTTGAATACCGCCAGGATATGCGGCAGCGCGATGTTGACGATGGTGGCGTCTATCATCATCATGAACGTGCCTGATATCGCCACCAGGACGATTTTCCACTTATAAGACAATTATTTACACTCTAATCTTAATAATAATTGATGACTAGGGCGTGGCTATTTTCACCTCGGCTGACCCGCCGGGAATAACAAATACGCCATCCGGAATTTCAATCCCAACTTTCACCGTCACCATTTGAGCAACCTTGATGTAGTTGCTTGAAGAATTTTGCGCTGGTAGTAAAGAGAAGTTAGCGGCTGTCACCGGCGTTATCCCGAGTACGTAACCGTTGAGTTCCTGCCCGCCCAGGCTGTCCACGGTAACCTTGACCTGCTGCCCGGAATGTATGCGCCCCACCAGGTTTTCATCGATGTTGGCGTTAACCCAGATGTTTGATTCATCCAGCAGCGTCACAATCGGTGAGCCAGCGTTTACCAGCGCCCCGGGATAAGTCCACACCGCCGCCACATAACCGCTTACCGGAGCTTCAACCGGCGCTGTCACCCATGGCAGCGTGCCGCTGAAACCCTGCCGATTGCCGGCGTCCGAGAACCGTGTGGCGCCGACTGCGGCGATTTTCTGCCGGGCGTCAACTCTGTCCCCTACCTCGACGTCAAGACTGGCAATCTGGCCGGCTGACAATGTAGTCACCTGTATCAGCGGGCCGGCTATCTGGGCATTGTCGGTCACCACGTAGTGGGAGCCCTGATACCATAAATTTATCCCAAAGGCGGTTCCGCCTAACACAACCAAAATAGCGATGCCCAGTATCAGCTTGCGCTTCATTAAAAATGCTCCTTGTTTGAAGTTATGGTTGAAATTTGAGTGGCTCTGCGGTTATTCCGGAAGGGTAAGTTTTGTTTGCGTTTAACGGTGTTCTTCGCGGTAAGCTTCCCCCGCCCTCACCAGCGCCCCCAGTGAATCCACGAGTCCCGCCAGTTCTTTATCATCCATGTGCGCCAGAATGGCGGAAAAAAGAGAGGCTTTGCTAGCGCGGAGTTCGTTTATCAGCGCTTCGGCTTTAGGCGTCGTTTCCAGCCACAGCACGCGACGGTCGTCAGGATTTTCCTGGCGGCTCAGGAGACCCTGCTCCACCAGTTTATCGACGATGCCCGTGACGCTGGGAGGTGTCACGCCAAGAGCTTCTGCAAGCCGTTTAAAATTGGTCCGGCCTTCGTTGGAAATGAAAAAGAGGCTTTTTAGCTGGGCGATGGTAAGAGAAAGGTTCATCCAGCTTTCAGGGGCGAACCGCCCGATCATTTTAGTGGCTCGCTGTTGCAGCCCGACGATTTCCTTGATGATTTCTGCTTTATTGGCAGGAACTGCGAACGGTTTTTCAGATTTCAAAGTTTCCGGAATGACCTCATTTATAAGTTAATCTTATAACAATAGTTTACTTCAACCTAACTAATCCGTCAACGTGATTTGAGGGTGGACATGGGGTGCTTAGTCGGTTCGCGGATGAGCCTGTACCAAAATGTCCAAAAAGAAGGGGGTGATTAGCCCCCTTCCCTTAATTTTGTTTTAAACTGTTCGGATGCTATCCCGCCCAGCCCCCCGGCG
>JANYKH010000067.1 GCA_025358235.1 Chloroflexota bacterium | reverse complement strand
CAGTTGACAGTATCTTCATCAATGTCCGGGAAGAAAGACACCGCATCTATATTCTCTCGACTGTTCTGCTGCTGGTCAGCGTATTAACCATGTACAAACTGAACGCACCGCCGGAACTGACCGCGGTATTTATGGCCGGGGTAGCCTCCGTCATCGCCTTCATGCTGATTAACCTGATGTGGAAAATCAGCGTCCACACCGCATTTATTGCCGCCTCGATCACGATGCTGATAATTGTTTTCGGCGCTGCGGCTTCGCTTTCCGCTTTCCTGGTGCCGCTCACCGGTTGGGCGCGCATCGAGCTTAAACGGCACTCTCCCGCGCAGGTGGTAGGCGGGGCCTGTCTGGCTGCAATAATCGCCTTTGTGGTCTTCTATACTTCAGGCCTGGTCTAGTGGACCCGGCGCCTGGCACAACCCCGGTGAACGATGCTCGCTAAAGTAAGAAGCTGCGCCGTAATCGGCCTTGACGGAACAATTGTCGAGGTTGAAGTAGATATCCTCCCCGGACTCCCCGCTTTTACCGTCGTTGGTTTGCCAGATGACGCCGTCAAAGAAGCCCGCGAACGCGTACGTTCCGCCATAAGAAACTCCGGCGGCACCTTCCCAATGAAACGGATTACGGCCAACATGGCGCCCGCCGATTTGAAAAAGGCCGGCCCGGCCTATGACGTGCCCATAGCGGTGGCCATTCTCATCAGCTCGGAGCAAGTTACCGCCGACCTTTCGACCGCCGTCCTGCTGGGCGAATTATCACTGGACGGTTCATTAAGACACACTCACGGCGTCCTGCCGATGGTTGCCATAGCGCACCATCAGGGTTTCGATGACATCTACGTCCCGGAAGTTGACGCTGCCGAGGCGGCGCTGGTGGACGGGACGAGGATATACCCGGTAGCCAACCTGGCCCAACTGGTAAAGCACTTCCAGGGTGAAGAAAAGATCCCGGAATATGTGCGCCAGCCGATAACCGAACTCCCGGAACTGCCCTCCGCGCTGGTGGACCTGGCCTTCATCAAGGGACAGGAACACGTAAAACGGGCGATAGAGGTAGCGGCAGCGGGGGCGCATAACATGGTAATGTGCGGCCCGCCGGGCAGCGGCAAAACGATGCTGGCGCGGGCTTTGCCATCAATATTGCCGCGCATGACTAATGACGAAGCGCTGGAAGTGACCAAGATTTACAGCGTCAGCGGGATGCTCCCGCCGGGGACGCCGTTGATGAGACAGCGGCCATACAGGTCGCCGCATTACACGATTTCCAACGCGGGGCTGGTGGGCGGGGGGCAATTTCCCCGTCCGGGTGAGATAAGTCTGAGCCACCGCGGGGTATTATTTTTAGACGAATTGCCGGAATTCGGCAATAATTTGCTGGAAGTGCTGAGGCAGCCGCTGGAAGACAAGGTAGTCTCCATCAGCCGCGCACAGGGCAGAATAACCTTTCCGGCGAATTTTATGATGATCGGCGCGATGAACCCATGCCATGTGCAGTTTGGACTGCTACCGATGATGGCATCGTGAATCGGTATTCGATTACTGCACGCACGGTGCGTTCTTTTCCCTGTCCCTCGGCATAGATAGTTATTCGCTTTACCAACAGTCGTACTATCTCCTGCCGTTTCTGGGGGGTTAAGCCACAATCGAGTCGTTTTCTTAACTCGGTTAGTATATCTTCGTTTAATGGCTTAGGTTGTATTTCCTCCGGTTTCTGATCAAAAGCTTTTAAACGCTCTTCGACGTTAGCTTGTTCCTTTGTTACGTCGTTTAGCAGGCTGTCTAATTCCTCATCGGATATTCGGCCCCGAATTCTCAAATCGATGGATCTCTTCCGTTTGTACACTAACGCTTCCAACGCATTTTCAAGAGCAATTCGTTCGTTTTTTTGGATTATTACGGCAGCATCACCTTTTTGTTCCTGCGCAAGTTCTTTCAATGCATCACTATCAGGGTCGCGCAAAAATGTCTCGATGTCTGACCAGACCACTGGTTCCAAGTAGTCTCCCTTGATGTCTTTAGATTTGCATCTGCCTTCCAACGGACCTCGTCCGGTAAGATGACCATTACATCTGTACCAGACTGAGTTACGATTTCGACAACTCACATAGGTCAAACCGCATGTTCCGCATTTAACGACTGACTTGAGCAGATAGAAATGATCAGTCGAGGGTCCAATTAAACGATTGCGATGAAGTGTTTCTTGCGCCGCATCCCATATCTCTTCGGTAACAATGGATGATACTGGTGCCGAAATAACTTCTCTGCCACCAGATTTGGCGGTTCTACGCCCAAATAAATGAACGCCTTTATATATTGGGTTAACCACCATGTTCCGGATATGCCCTGGTCTCCATATTCCTTGGGTATGTTTTTTACGTTGACCTTTGACTTCGACCTCGCGATTGTCGAGCATATAATCTGTAGGGATACCGAGTTCGTTAAATTCTCTTGAAATTTTAACGCAACTCCAACCGTCGACTGCGAGATGATTATAGATTCGGCGAATTATATCAGCTTCGGTAAGGTTGCCCCATATTGGTTCTTCACATGGCTCAAGATGGGCATTCTGTTTTTTTCCGACTACTTTGTATCCCAGAGGAACAATGCCACCAGTATATCGGCCTTCGCGGGCTGCCCTATTCATCCCATCGGCTGATAGCTTCAGGAAGTTCTTTCTGTCGTAATCGGCAACGACAGCGTGGATATCATATCCTAGTCCAGTCTGTTCACCCTCCTGAAGGCTAATGAGCTTTATGCCCTGGCTTTCGAAGCGACGCTTTAGCAATAGTAGGTCGACAGCTTCTCTACCCAATCGCTTGATGTTATAAACCCAGATTTCATCAAAATGGTGGGCTTCAGCATCAAGTAACAATTGTCTTCCAGCCGGACGTTCGGCCATGGGTATCGTCCCACTAATTCCATTGTCAGTATATCTTTTGACAAGCGAAGCTATGGGATCTGTTTGTAGCCTTCTAGCAAGTTCATCCTGCTGTGTGCGAATAGTGTCCCTTTCTCTCTGGTCTTCCGAGCTCACCCGTTCATAAGTGGCTACACGTCGGGTGGCTATTTTCGTGTCGATTGATATTGTCATATTATTCCTCCTGTCCGCTGCCCTTGGGGTCCGTGCGGTCAGGGTATACATCACTCTGTTCGGAGATAATAGCAACATGCTGGTCGTCTTTGAATGAGATTGGTTTTCGCGGAAGGTCGAGAACTACCCGGAGAGCAGCTAACATGGACTGGTTATGCAGAGTGAAGCTCCGTTCTATTTGGAGGGGTTGATGTTTATTGTTGGTCTCGTCCTTGCCCATACTTTCAGCATAAACTGAGGCAACGGAGTTCCAACGGAGTATTGACGGAATCTTGACGGAGTTTTATCGCTTAAGATTCAAGCGATACAGGCTCTGACCGTCCTCGATAATGAAGGTAGTCCACGCCGGTGCGTCTTTGAAGAGGTCGCTCATGGCGGCAGGACAAGGGTTTAAACGGGCGCTTATTTGATCCCAGGATAAGACCGGACTTCTGGCATGGTAGGCATCATGAAGCATCCTAACTACTTGTGCCCTTCGTTTTGTGAAACGGAACTCCTTCCCCCGCCAACGCACCCACCGATAATCATCGGAGTGTTCGAATTCCTCGGAATCCGGCTTCGTGGTGGCCAACGTATGATCCCACCCTTCGACAATCAAATCCAAAACAGTTCTATCGAGTGCGATGCGCCCGCTTTCCAAACATAATATTCTTGAGAGAGGAATATTGTGGGGAATCCGCGTTTGGGTTTCCACTAATGAAATACACACAGAAGGAGTGGTGGCCATCATTTTTTCCACTTCGTCCTGGATACCGTCACCGTCAGCCCAATCTAAACCGCGAAGCACCCAGGTATCTCGGCTTACCCCGGCC
>JANYKH010000208.1 GCA_025358235.1 Chloroflexota bacterium | reverse complement strand
CGCTGGAATACCTTCGCTTCCGGCGTGATTAAAAAGAACTCCAAACGATTCATCGGGTATGCCTGCATACAGCCAATGGCCGGCAAAGCAGCCCTAGATGAAATCGACCACGCTGTAAATGATCTGGGGATGAAGGGTCTCCACATCTGGACTGTCAATAACGGCAAGTATCTTGATGACCGCGCCATGTGGCCTTTTTACGAGAAGGCGGCAAAATATAAGCTGCCTATCGATGTCCATGTCACGATTGAACCGGCTGGCCTCGATGCCATGGCTTCAAGCTATGGCCTGTCTTACGTCCTGGCCCGTGAGTTCGATATGGCCATCGCTACCATGCGTCTGTGTTTGGGTGGCGTGCTGGAGGACTTTCCTGATCTGGTATTCATCATGAACCACTTTGGCGGCGGCGTCTCCTCCGTGGCGGATCGCATGACGGCCTATATGGAATTTCTCGGCACCGGCTGGGAGAGTTTTTACACCGGCAAGCCGCTTATCAGCAAACCCTGGACCACCTACTGGGACAAACTGTATTTCAACACGGCGGGACGGGAGATGGGTATTTCTTCCTTGAAATGCGCCCTCACCAATGTGAAACCGGAAAAACTTGTCTTCGGCACGGACTGGCCTTTTAACTATGACTATCGCCCGGAGAAAGTCCGCGCTTATGCCGAGGAGATAAAAAAGCTGGATATTCTGCCGCCCGGGGCGGCGGACAAGATTCTGGGCGGGAACGCAGCCCGGATTCTGGGTATCAAAACCAAATAGATAAAATCAGACAAAATTAAGGGGGGCTGTGATGCCCCCCTTTTTTACTTTCCGACCTGTGCCAATTTTATTTCGCCTGTTTTTTCATTCCTCTGGCCTTCAAACAGAATCAGTTCCCGGTGGTCATCCAGGGAATGAAAATCGGAGATTTCAACATCATCGGGGACTTTCATGGGGTCAAAAATACGGATAAGGTTGACCTTTTCCCTTTTGATGTAAGTTAATTCTTCCACACATGACAGGTTGGCGCTCAGTGTCACGATACCCCGAAAAAAGTAATAGACCCAATCCGGCAGTTCTCGGGGGCTTTTTTTATTTATCCAGAGCATTTGTTCTTTCCTGATTTGTTCTAAGAGGCTAACAATATTATACTGTTTCTAATGGGTATGGGCTAACGGCGCCTGTTTTTTCGGCGCCGGGCCTAAAAGGTTAGGGAAAATGATACCGGAATCTATTACCTGTATTCTTGATAACGTCAGAAAAGTAATCGTTGGCAAGGACGAATTAATCGAACTTGCGGTGATGGGCTTGCTGTGTGAAGGCCATATCCTGATTGAGGATGTGCCCGGCATTGGCAAGACTACTATCGCCAAAACGCTGGCTCGCTCCGTTGGCGGCAGTTTTCACCGCATCCAGTGCACGCCGGACCTGTTGCCCAGTGACGTGACCGGCCTGTATTATTATGACCAGAAGAAATGCGAATTTGAATTCCGTCCCGGTCCGGTGAACTCCAACGTCGTGCTGGTGGATGAGATCAACCGCGCCACCCCCCGCACCCAGTCCGCATTGCTGGAGTGCATGGAAGAACGGCAGGTTACCGTCGAGGGGGTTACCATGCCCCTGCCCCGCCCGTTCCTCGTCATTGCCACCCAGAATCCGGTGGAACTCCATGGTACGTTCCCTCTGCCGGAAGCCCAGCTTGACCGCTTTTTGCTTAAACTGGAAGTGGGCTATCCGAGCGAAGACCATGAATATGACATGATGCTTCGTTTTGAGAAAGACAGCCCGCTGGAAAACTTGGGGCAGGTCACTTCCCCTGTAGAAATCCTGAAATTAAAAGCTCAGGCTCAATCCATTTTCATTGAAGAATCAGTCCGGCGCTATATCCTGGCCATCATGCGCCAGACTCGTAATAACCCCGCCCTCAGCCTCGGTGCCAGCCCTCGTGCCAGCCTGGCGCTGGTCAAAGCCGCTCAGACCTATGCCATGATGCAAGGGCGGGACTACGTCCTGCCGGACGATATTAAGTATCTGGTGGTTCCGGTTCTCGCTCACCGTCTGATGTTGAATACGGAAGCCTATCTCAGCAAAACGAGTAAAGAAAGTATTCTTGAAAACATATTGGCCTCTATACCGGTCCCTCTCGAAGCGTAAGGCTGTCGCCGCCGAACAGGGAACCGTGTTGCTTCTCGGTTATCCCTTTTTGTGTCACGTCATAATTCTGGCGGTTATCGCCGGTCTGGCGGTTATTGGCGCGGTCATGCGTTTCACCCTGCTGATGATCGTTCCCTCGGTTTTTCTTGTGTTTATTGGCGTCAGCTGGCTGTGGAGCTGGTATGCGATGCGCAGACTTAACTACGATCTTACACTCAGTAAAAGCCGCGCCTTCCCCGGAGATACCGTCGACCTCAATTCCAGTCTGAGCAATAACAAAAGCCTCACTTTGCCCTGGGCTGAAGTTGAAATGGAAATGCCCCCGCGTCTCTCCGGCCGGGTCAAAGACTCCCGTTCTTACAACCGGGAGCGCCTGAAATGGACGACTTCACTTTCCGCCGGGCAGGAAATAAAGTGGCAGGAAAACGTGGAATGCCGGGTGCGGGGCGATTACGAAATCGGGCCGGTAAGGGTCCGTTCCGGGGATATCTTCGGGATGTTTCCGCGCGAATTGCTGCTGCCCGTCAATGAACAACTCCTGGTCTATCCCCGCATAGTCCCGGTTGAGAAATTGAATATACCCTTGAAGGAACTGGTGGGCGAAAAGGAAACTCCGCGCAGTTTTTATGAAGATAACAGCCGGACGATGGGTTCCCGGGAATACCAGCCCGGCGATGCGTTTAAACGGATTCACTGGAAGGCCAGCGCGCGCCACGGACAGCTTCAGACAAGACAGTACGAGTCCACCACCAGTCTCAGCCTGGTTTTGCTGTTTGATGTATATAGCTTCTGTCAGATCGGTACGGCCGATGAAGAAAACTTTGAAACTGGAGTGACCACCGTGGCTTCCCTGGCCAACGAGATTTGCAGCCAGGAATTCCCCGTGGGTTTAATCGCCAATTCCCTTCCGGAGATAGATATTCCCGCCGGGACGGGCCGCAGCCACCTGTTGCTCATCCTGGAGTCTCTGGCGCGGGTTGAACAGACTGCCACCGTCAGCTTGCAACAGCATTTAAACCGGGCACAGGACAAACTGATGATGGGCGGCACCCTGGCCATTATCACCGGGGACGTTTCTTTGTCGGCCGGCCTGGTACGCATCCTGCAGCAACAGGGACGGTCAGTGGTATTGTTAAATGTTGGCGTGAAGGCCGGCTCGTCAAACATCGGTGATTGCCCGGTAATCTCCGTTGCCGCTGGGGCGCAATCCTTTGGGGCGGCTAAACTGGCTTCATGAAGCAAAGATTTTCTATTAATTCCCCGGTCATGGCCATTCTTTTAATGGAATTAAGCTACATTTATCTGGGGCTCAGCCTCGTGCGTCAGGGACTGGAAATGGCCGGAAGCATTTTTATTTTGGTCATCGCTATTTACCTTGAATTCGAAGTAATTAACGTAATATTCGGTCATTCTAAAGTCTTTCATAAAATCGGCAAGCTACTCACGCGGGTTTTGGCTGCCATAATTTCTGCCGGTGCCATCGGGCTGGCTGTTTTACAGGTGTTACAGAGTGATTTACACGCGGGGCTAATACCGGCGGTCCTTGGTTTTTGCGGACTCGCCTGGGCGCTGGGTGAAACCCTCTCCCGCAACTCCGACCCAAACTATGATCAATTTGTATCCCGGTTCCAGATCGGTATATTTTTCGTTATCATTTTCTCCGGAGCCGGTCAAATTATCCCCATGCTCGTCTTTGCCCTCGTCGGTTTATTCACGCTGGCGCGGATGCGCTGGGATAAAGCGGCCATCGGCAGCCGGCAGGTTCTCCAGGGTTTTCCATCTTCCCGCATTATTATCGGGGTTGGCGCGGTTGCTCTAACCTCTTTTATCGTACTAATTCTCGTTTCGCCGGATATATTGCGCAGCATTGTGGCATGGTTTGACTCGGGGTATACCGGTTTTATCAATTGGTTCACTAACGTGATGTTAGCGGACTTCTGGAAAAAACCGCTGGTAGACTGGCAGGCATCATGCGCCGTTGACGGAAATCAGGGCGAAGCTGCCCCCTCTTCCCCCAAGCCTCTGGAAGGCGGCGGCATGTCGCCCGTTGTCGGCCAGGTGCTCGCGTTTGCCAGTTTTATTGTCATTATTATAGTCCTTTTCACCGGCATCAAAAGTCTTATGCGCCGCAGGGAAAACAAAACCGCCCCCAAGGTTGCACCCGTTTCACAGCCGGCAGGATTTAACGTCTTCGTGGAACTCTGGTCCATTGCCGGGGACATTCTTAAAGGATTGAAAACGCTCGTCATTTATTTGATGGGGCGTATCAGGGCTTACTACGCCCGGCGTGCTGCCAATGAAGCGCTGGGGTCCGCCCGCGCCGTTTACCGTGAATTGCTCAGGTGGATGGCCAAACGCGCGCCCCGGAAACCCTCCCAGACCGCTGCGGAATACCTTGCTGTTTTGACCGAGGTATTTCCTTTGCAAAAGAATGAGTTAACCCTGATAACCCAGACCTACCTCCAGGCTAGATACAGTCCGCATTCCTTGACCACCGATCAAACCGATGCTGTCAAAGGCGCCTGGAAAAAGGTAAAATCCGCGATTTTATCCGGAAAATAACATGGTCTGTCAAAAAACACTGGAAAAATTCCTTTAAATTCGCCATAATATTGGCTGTGAAAAATACTTCGTTAGCGTCTTCGCGGCTGTATTACCTGGATTGGCTGCGGGTCATTGCCATCGGTTTTGTGTTTCTGTACCACAGCGATCGTTTTTTCGACAACGGGCCCTGGCATGTGAAAAGCACCGAACTCAGTATAGCTTCATCAATGTTTTCAAATTTCGTGGAAATCTGGATCATGCCGCTGTTTTTCGTCGTCTCCGGGGCTGCTGTCTATTATTCCCTTCGTTCCAGAACGGTGAAAGCATTCCTGAGGGAAAGAGTGTTCCGCCTTGTTGTTCCGCTGGTTTTTCAGGGGATGTTTGTGCTGGCGCCGCCGGTGGTCTACCTGGAGCGGCTGACCCACGGTCAATTCGCGGGTTCGTTCTTTGATTTTATCCCGTTCTATTTTCAAGGATTATACGGTTTGGGTGGGAATTTCGCGTTTCATGGGCTGCACCTGTGGTACCTGATGCAGCTATTCCTTTTCTCGGTTATCGCCGCGCCCCTGCTGATGCCCTTTGGTAAAGGCGGGCAAAATGTGCTTGACCGGGTGGCGGGGCGGCTAAAGAGCGGGTGGGGTCTGACCTGGCTGCTGCTGTTTTTTATCTTCGGAGAGTTGGCGGGCAAAGCTGCTGGCCTGGAATTTACCGCACAAATGGGCAGTTGGAATATCCTGGCGTACTTCTCCCTTTTTCTGGGGGGTTATCTGGCCTTTGCAAGTGCGCCGGTCAGAGATTTCTTCGTCAAATCTTTCTGGCCCGCCTCGGGCTCGGCGGTAGTGCTGGCCCTTTATCAGTTATGGTTTGTTTTCGGATCAGGGGGTAAAGGGCCGGTTGATCTGCGGGGACTGGCGTGCGCGGCATGGCTGATGGCCTGGTTGGGGCTGGGGGCGCGGTATTTGAACCGTACCGACCGGTTTTTAGTTTACGCCGGTGAGGCGGTGATGCCGTTTTATATCCTGCACCAGCCGGTTATCATCTCTATTGGGTATTTTGTGCTCAAACTAAAAACGGCCATCCCGCTGGAATACGGGCTAATTACGATCTGCGCTTTTACCGGCATAATGGCCGTTTACGAACTTGGGGTGAGACGGTTTAACCCGGTGCGGTTTCTTTTCGGGATGAACCCGATGAAAAAGACGGCAGCAACGGTGGGGTCTGCTTCAGCTTCCCTCAAGTCAGGCGCATAAAAAAAGCCCGGCAGGAAATTCCTACCGGGCTTGTCCGATTTTGATTCTGCGTTATTAGTAGTTTTCCGCCAGTACCTCATAATAGGCCTGGGGGTGTTTGCATGCAGGGCACATTTTTGGCGCTTCCGGGCCTTCATGGATAAAGCCGCAGTTGGTGCAATGCCACTTAACTGTTCCCTTCTTCTTGAAGACTTCACCGGCGCTGACATCCTTGATCAAAGCGCGATAGCGACCTTCATGGAATTTCTCGACCTTCGCAATCTGTTCAAAGGAGTTGGCGACATCCGTGAAGCCCTCTTCACGGGCGATTTTAGCGAAATCAACGTAGATGGCGGTCCATTCCATCTTTTCACCGGCGGCGGCAGCCTCCAGGTTTTGCAGAGTGGTGCCGACTTTTCCGGCAGGATAGGCCGCAGTGATTTCCACATCGCCGCCTTCAAGCCAATTGAAGAACACCTTGGCGTGCTCTTTTTCATTTTCCGCAGTCTCAGTGAAGATAGCGGCTATTTGCTCAAAGCCCTCTTTTCTGGCGGCGCTGGCGAAATAGGTATACCGGTTTCTTGCCTGGGATTCGCCCGCGAAAGCGGTCAGCAGGTTCTTTTCAGTCCGGGTGCCCTTTAGCGATTTAGCCATAGTATTCCCTCCTTAATCTGTGTTGCCGATAGGAACTTAACCAATTTTAACAGATTTTGCAAGGGGGTAGGTAACAAGTAAAGAAGATTTTTCAGGTTTTAAGAATGGCGTCTTCTTTGCTGGACTTGCCGGGAGTTTTGTGTGATATCGCGCGCTGCTCCCAGTACATGTTATGCAGTCTCAGGATTTCTTCCGGAGTGCCGAAAGGTTGTTTGATGCGGTTAATAGTTTCCTCGGAAACTTTGCCATTTTCAACCAGTTCTCTTCCTGCCTGCTCGGTGGCGTTCAGAATATCGTCCTGAATCGGGCCGGTCACCGCCATAAATTCGGCGGCAGGGCGGTACAATTCCGCCAACAGGCTTTTGCCCCAGAGGTAATTAGCGTAATAGGACAGGCAATTAAAGGCGTTCTCATCTAAATAGCCGCCAACAGAGAGAATGACCGCAGCGGGATATTTAGCCCTTAAAAGATTTCCCCAGCGCCCGTTTTTAGATTGTCTGAAAGTGGTGGTGCAAATGGGGAAAGTACGTTCGATAAACCGTTTCATCGGCGCGTTCATCAGGTGGTGGAAGAGGGGGGTAGCGTAAACGACGATATCAGAAGCCATAAGTTTAGGGAAAATATCGTCCGTCATTTCATCTTTCATGACGCAAATCCCGGGAGATTCTGTCTGGCAGGAATAGCAGCCCTTGCAGTTGCGGATTTTCTTTTTGCGGAGGTTAATCTGTTCCACTTCGGCGCCGGCATCACTCATGCCCTTAACAAAACGGGTGAGCATCATTTCCGTAACGCTCTGGTTTTCGCGCCGGGAACTGCTGTTTACTGCCAGAATTTTCATCTAAATCGCCTTTTATGCGGTCAAATTTAAGAACTTAAGCCAGACTTTAACACTATCAGGCGTGGGAGTCAATACGAAAAGCTTATGCTGCCGCAGGCTTGAGATAAACCCGATGCAGACTAGGCCGGCTTCAGTTTAACGCTGGTTTAACTTTGGGGCTGGCAGGCATGATGTAGATGGCGGGAATTACCAGGAAGCACATGATGCCCGTGGCTATCATGACCACCACGAAGCCTTGAGCCAGGTTGCTGTAAGATTCAAGCACCAGGGTGATTATTGTGATTGATAACGCACCACCCAACTGGCGGAACATGCCGCGCAGGCCGGCGATCATGGCTACTTTTTCCGGCATCATCTCGATACAGGCGTTATTAGCAGCCGGGGCGGCCACACCCACCCCCAGACCGCCCAAGAACATGGTGAACATCAGCAGGTCAAAGGGG
>JANYKH010000207.1 GCA_025358235.1 Chloroflexota bacterium | reverse complement strand
GCGATTGCGGATCAATCGATTCAAAACGAAACCCAAATTCAGACTCTTAACAGCCAATCGGCCGCAATCGCCGGTGAGATAGGATCGATATCAGGCAAGAGCAAAATGTCAGCGGACATTTTATTGCTGATGAAAGATATCCCGCAGGGATCAGAGGCCATAAACACGGTAGTCACACCCGGGGAAATCACCATCCAGGGCAGGATGCCCGGCACCGATGAAATTATTTATTACGCTCGCGTGCTGGAATCTTACGGGGTTTATAAATCGGTGCGCATTGCGCGGATAGATGAGGAAACCGTGGAGAACACGGATGAAACGTTCGCAGCCTTTGTGATCAACATCGTCAAGTGAGCCGAACCGAACCTGTTTCCGATCTAGCCTTTTTTATCTTTACGCAGGCCGAGGATATCATCAGGCCGGACAGGTAATTCCATCACGCGGAAACCGACGGCGTTATAGACCGCGTTGGTAATCGCCGGAGCCACGCAATTGATTGGCCCCTCCCCGGATTCCTTCGCCCCGAAGGGCCCTTCGGGATCAACTGTATCGATAGCGAATGAGACCATCTCCGGCATATCGAGAGTTGATGGCATCTTGTAATCCAGGAAATTGGCGTTCATCACGCGCCCTTTATCGATAATTAATTTTTCAGACAGGGCATAACCCAATCCCATCTGGATAGAGCCGTAGACCTGACCTTCAACCGCCATGGGGTTAATATTAGTGCCGCAATCGTGGGCCATGGTAAACCGGGTTACTCTGGTAACGCCGGTTTCTTTATTTACTTCAACTTCGGCGGCGGCGACGCCATAACCAACCGCGGGGGTAGCGGTACCCTTGCCACGCGGAGTGTACGTGCCGAAACCTGAAACTTCTTTACCGCCTTTAGCCCTGAGGACACACATCACCGCTTCGCCGAAGGTCATGCCGCGTTTGGCGCTGCCTTTCACCTGGATACGGCCATCCCTGGCTTCAAGCTCATGGATGACGGACGTTTCCAATTTGGGGGAAGCGGCTTCAAAAAGCTGCTGTTTTAAATCCCGTGCCGCCGCAAGGACGGCGTTGCCGGAAAACATGGTCTGACGGCTGGAGTACGCGCCCAGATCGACGGGATCGACGGCGGTATCGTTGCCGATAAAACGGACATCGCCGATTTTCAGACCCAGTTCCTCCGCAGCAATCTGGCAAAGGAGAGTATCAGAGCCCTGCCCCACATCCGCCGCCAGGCTGAAGAGAGTCAGGGTGCCGTCAGGATAAGCCCTGATTTCCGCTCCGGAATAGGCGTAGGGCGTATTATAAAAGTTAAAGTTTGCCCCGCTCATTTGCCCGAAACAGGTAATGGCCATGCCTTTGCCGGTGCCTTTTTCTTTAGGTCTTCCGGACCAGTTAACGGCTGAGGAAACTTTATTCAAAGCCTCGGTCAGACCGCAACTTTTTATTACGCCGACCGTGGGGACAATCTCACCGGTCTTAATGACGTTCTTTAGCCGCAGTTCCACGGGGTCCATGCCCAAGTCTTCGGCGATCATATCCATCTGGGTTTCCGCGGCAAAATGGGCCTGCGGTCCGCAGAAGCCGCGCATTCCGATGGCGATGGGATTATTGGTATAAACCCGGTAACCGTTGAATTTGTAGTTGGGTAAGCGGTAAACGACGGTATGGTAAAGACCTGACAGGAAGGTGACGGTGGGGCCAAACCCGTTGTAGGCGCCGCCATCAAGGTAGACACTGATTTCCTTGGCGAGGAGAATGCCCTCTTTACTGACGCCGGTTTTAAGCTCCAGACGGGCAGCATGCCGTCGTCCGGCAGCGTTAAACTCTTCTTTACGGTCATAAGTAATTTTGACCGGTTTGCCGGAGCGCATGGAAAGCAGCCCCGCGCAAAAATCCAGGGCAAAAGGCACGTTCCGTCCGCCGAAGTTGCCGCCGAGGTAGGGTTTAATTACCCGGACATCACTTTCCCGGAGGCCCATCACCTGAGCCACGTCGCCCTTCAGGTAGTAAGGAGTGGCAGTACTGGCCCAGAGAGTAAGCTTACCGGGGGGTTCGTAGCTGGCCAGGGCGGAGTGGGGTTCCATATAGGCGTGAATCACAGTGGGGGTGGAGAATTTATCCGTCCGGACATGAAAGGATTCCGCAAACCCTTTCTCAACATCGCCGTAGGACACCGGCAGACTAACGGACGGATTGATGTTACGGTCAAATTCGTCATGGACGCGGGGAGCATTTTCGGCGATAGCCTCTTCAATTGTAAAAACCCCGGGGAGGGGTTCATATTCCACTTTAATGAGAGAAAGCGCCTCGATGGCGGTATCCTCATCCACAGCGGCCACGGCAGCAACCTCTTCGCCAAGGAAACGGACCCTATCCGACGCTAAAGCGGCCATATCCGCCAGCTGAGGGCGCATCCGCCAATGGGTCGTTTTATTCGTTACCGGATCGTTGCCGGTAATGACCGCCTTCACACCGGGAAGAGCAAGGGCTTTAGAGACATCAATGCTGAGAATGCGGGCGTGGGCGTGGGGACTGCGAAGCAGTTTACCGATAAGCATACCCGGCAGAGAAAGATCATCAGTATACATGGCAGAGCCGGTAGCCTTCGCCCAGCCATCGATACGCGGTACACTCTGGCCGATAACCGAGAATTTATTCATCAGGCAACCACCCCCCGGTAAGCCTCTAGTATGGCATCCTTCGTAACCACGCCGACGATGTGACGCCGGTAATCTGCAGTGGCGCGGTTATCATCAATGGGACGGCATTCAGATACGGCCTGTTTCCCTGCAGCCGCTGCCAGCACTTCATCGATTTTATTGCCGGTAATGACAGCCTCGGAAAGGGGCGCCCGGATGGGAGTATCCGCCACCGCGCCGAGGAAAATGCGGCATTTTTCACATTTGCCGCCAGAATCCAGTCTTAAAGCCACGGCCACGCCTACCGCCGCGATATCCCGGGCGCTCCGTGGTGAAAATTTCTGATACCAGAGGGCGAAACGGGCGGGGGGTAAAGGAATGACAACTTCAGTAACGATTTCTCCCGACCGGAGAGTGTTTTTCCCCTGCCCGGCAAAGAAGCTGTCTACGGGGATAGTTCGCGTTCCCTGGGGGCTGACTATATTCAATAAAGCTTCCAGCGCCATCAGGGGCGGAGCCATATCCGCCGACCGCGCGGCGTTACAGAGATTACCGGCGATCGTGCCGATATTCCGGATTTGCGGGGTGGCCATATTATCCGCGGCGAAAGCCAGGGAACTGTACGCAGTCTTGATCACCTCGGAATTCGCCACAGCATCAAGTTTGGTGAGCGCGCCGATGCGCAACATATCTTTATCCCGGCGGATATACTCCAGTCCCTGAATATTTTTCAAGCTGACAACATATTGAGGATGGGAGTGGCGGGGATTTTTCATTTTTACCAGAAGGTCTGTACCGCCCGCCAGAACAGCCGCCTGACTGCCGTGTTGCTGCAAAACGAGGCACGCTTCTTCCAATGAGCTGGGGGTGAGATACTCAAATTTTGTGATTCTCATTTGAACTCACCCCGCACAACTGCCTCGACGGCTTCAACGATTTGCTTATAGCCAGTACAGCGGCAGAGGTTACCCTCAAGTCCTTTGCGGATATCTTCCTCATTAGCCCGGGGCAGGCGGTCCAGCAGGGCCTTGGCGGAAAGCAACATACCGGGCGTGCAGTAACCGCACTGGATAGCGCCGTATTTGATGAAAGCCTGTTGCAGCGGATGGAGTTTACTGGCGTCAGCAAGGCCTTCGATAGTGATGATTTTGTGTCCTTCCGCTTCCAAAGCCAGGATCAGGCAGGAATCTACGGCATTGCCGTCAAAAAGAACAGTACAGGCGCCGCAGTTGCCGGTCTCACATCCCTTTTTCGTACCGGTGAGACGGAGGTTGCCGCGCAGAACATCAAGCAGAGTATCCTGCGGCTCGGCGGCGGTTTCATAGGTGGCGCCGTTAACATCCAGACTGATGGTCTTTTTCAATGCGCATCTCCAGAAATGACGTCCGGCGGTCCGCCCGGCTCTCGTTACAGACAAAGAAGAAAGGGAATATCAGGGGCTAAACTGCCGGCTGAAAGACAGCAGGATTCTAACACTAACCCATGGTTTCGTCAACGGCACGGGGCAATTATTTAAGGTTTTTGAGATCATAATTCGTCAATTCGGTTATGTTTACATATATGACCTGCATAATTGACAAAAGCCGGGGACGGTTTTATACTTATTCATTCCACAAGACTATTGATTTCCGCCCCGCATAGCTTATTATTGAATGGTCAGCAGGAGTCCACATGAAACAAATTGAAATCTTTCAGGACAAATGCGTCGGTTGCCGGTTATGTGAATTCGTTTGCTCACTGGCCCATGACGGCGAATGCAGCACCAGCGGTTCCCGCATCCGCGTCTACCGGGATGAAGAATTCGGAAATAACCGGGTATCAACCTGCCTGCAATGCGCAGAACCGGAGTGCATCGAGGCCTGTCCTTCCGGGGCGCTCTCACGCGACCCCGTACGGGGGGTCATTGCCGATCCCGATTTGTGTATTGCCTGTGAAGCGTGCGCCGCGGCATGCCCGATGTCCGCCATCCATTTCAATTCAGAAAGTGGACGTTCTTTCAAGTGTGATCTCTGCAATGGGAATCCGGAATGCGCCCAGGTGTGTTCCCGGCAAGCGCTGGTTGTCACCGAAGTTAATTCTGGCCACAGCCCGGCAGAAGTAGCCCGCCTGAGCGCGGAATACCACAGCCGCCCGGTACCGGAGGGGCCAAACCTCAAATCCCCGTTTAGCTGGGAAAAAGGAGGTCAGGCGTCATGAACGGATGGGCAGGGCAAATCCTCAGAGTCTACCTGACTGAAGGTAAAATAGTGAAAGAACCGCTGTCTGAAGAGATGCGGTTGAAGTATATCGGAGGGCGGGGCGCCAACAGCAAGGTTCTATTTGACGAACTGAAACCGGGCATCGATGCTCTGGGCCCGGAAAATATTTTTTGTGTTGGGGTAGGACCGCTTAACGGCACCGCATTCCCGGCCTCTTCACGCTGGACGGTAAGTTCCAAGTCCGCCGTCAATGAGGGTCTTTCCGACGGGAACGGGGGTGGGGATTTCTCCACGGAACTGAAATTTGCCGGCTACGACCAGATGATATTTTACGGACGCTCTCCCAAGCCGGTCTATCTGTACATTAATGATAAACATGTAGAACTGCGGGACGCATCTAAAGTCTGGGGCAAAGGCACGCATCAGACCAACGCCCTGCTGGCGCAGGAACTCCGCGAACCCGAGTTGCGGGTTATGTGCATCGGGCAGGCGGGGGAAAACCAGGTCCGCGTCAGCAAGATCATGACCAACATTACACGGGCGGGGGGGAAGGGCGGGGTAAGCGCGGTGATGGGCTCGAAGAACCTGAAAGCCATCGCAGTGCGGGGGACGGGGTCGGTCAAGATAGCCAAACCGAAAGAATTTCACCAGGCAGTCAAGAAGGCCTACGGCAAAATAATGGCCTCGCCATTCTACAATATGTTCCGGCAAGAGGGCAGCCTGTTCCTGATTAAACGTTATCATGAACTGGGCTCTCTGCCAACCCGGAACCTGCAAGCCGGCTACTTCGAAGGTTGGGAGAAACTAACCTCAGAGGCGTTCGAAAAACAATTTGCGGTTAAGCACAAGGGCTGTTCCGCGTGCCCCATCTCCTGCGCGCACTACTTCCAGGTGAAA
Organism: Chloroflexota bacterium; assembly: GCA_025358235.1. Taxonomy (GTDB): domain Bacteria; phylum Chloroflexota; class Dehalococcoidia; order Dehalococcoidales; family RBG-16-60-22; genus JACPQH01. The sequence continues at coordinate 4,437 of JANYKH010000207.1, read as the reverse complement.
GACCCCAAATACGGCGTTTACAGTGAGAGCAACGAATACGGAACGACTTATCCGCTCGGCCCCAAGCTCGGCATCGATAACCTGCCGGCGATTCTGCACATGCAGGGCATCTGCGACGATCTGGGGCTGGACACTCACGCTTGCGGCAACACAGTCGCGTTTGCAATGGAATGCTGGCAGCGGGGACTGCTAACATTAAAAGACACGGACGGCCTTGACCTGAGCTGGGGCAACGCCGACGCCATTATTAAATTACTGCCGCGCATTGCTTACCGGCAAGGCTTCGGAGACGTGCTGGCGGACGGGTCGGAAAAATCCGCACAGAAGATTCCCGGCTCACAAATCTGCCTCAAGACCGTCAAGGGCGTAGAAGTGAGCGCCCTGTTCCTTGGCAAAGGCATGAACTTTGTCCAGGGGCTGGGCTACGCCACGGCCACGAGAGGGGCGGACCATCTAAGGGGTGGTGTGCAGATGTACGCCACCGGCTCGCGGAGATTAAAAGAAACTCTGGGAGTTGAAGGTGCGGCCGCCACGATCAAGAATCCCCGTTCGATCGAAGGCAAAGGCGTTTTCCTGGGCCTTGATCAGAAAATATCGGCGTTGTTCAATTCCCTGAACATTTGCGCGTGGGCGGTGGGGGGACTCTTCGGCGGGCTGGAACCGGATGAAATCGCCGAACTTTACTCTCTGGCCACCGGTGAAAATTCGTCAGGCGATGACCTGCTGACCACCGGGGAACGCATTTATAATATCGAAAAAATGATTCAATTAAGGGCCGGGTTTCGGCGCAAAGATGATACGCTGCCGCCGAACTTCCTCAAAATGGAAGAAACGCCCCGCGGCCCCACCGGCATAGATAAGACTGAATTTGATAACATGCTGAGCCAGTATTATGAATACATGGGCTGGGATTATGATGGAATCCCGAAGGCGGAAACACTCGTCAGGCTGGGATTGCCGGACTACGCCGCTGGGTACAGGAAGCACGCTTGAGTATCAAACTGATTCTGGACCCGATATTGGACCATCTGACGGGGAATACCCGCGAGATGGAGGTGGAGGGGGCTACCATCGGGGAATGCCTTAACGCGGCGGTTAGCCGATTCCCGTCCGCCAGACCCGGCTTCTTCCAGCCAGGCGGAGAACTGATTGATTATCTAAACGTGCTCCTGAACGGGAAATCAGCTTTCCCGGATGAACTCAATAAAAAAGTCAAAGACGGAGACGAAATCCGGATTGTTCTGATAGTGGGGGGCGGTTAGTTTTCCTGTATATCCCAATACCGCTGCCGCTCGTAACAATAACTATTTCATTGACGTTAGTTAATGAAGCAATAAAAAGGAGGGTCAGTGACAATGCTCAGAAAATTCACCCTGTGTCTGGCAATTGTGCTCGCAATCTCCATGGCTTTGATCGGATGCACTTCAAGCCCCACCACCACCAGCGCTCCGCCTGCTCCGGCGGCCACATCTGCCGCACCGGCATCAACGGCACCACCGGCTTTTAAGTATAATAATTTACTGCTCAAATCCAACTATCATGCCGCGGAAGCGGTAATCACCAAGGGTCAAAATATCTTCGGCGATGCCATTACCAAGGCAACCGGCGGCGCGGTTACCTTCCAGCACAATTACATGGGCGCGTTGGGCCCGAGCGCCGAACAGGTCAAGAACCTGGGCGCCGGCAGCTTTGACATGGCACTGCTGGTTATCGGTTACTACCAGGGCGATCTGCCGCTTTACAACGCCTTCATGCTCCCCAACCTGACGGCTGATCCGCTGGTAATCGCAAAAGCGGGCACCGAATTAATGACCATGCCCGAACTCGAGAATGAACTTAAGAAAGTTAACCTTAAAGCTCTTTACGTTACCGGCGCCACGTCCTATGAATATATGGGCAACAAGCCTATAAAGACGCCGGACGATTTCAAAGGACTCAATATCTGAGTTACCGGACAACAGGCTACCGCCCTGGCGATGCTCGGCGCGAAGCCCATCAACATCGATACGACAGAAACTGCCATGGCAATCCAGAAGGGTACCGTAGACGGCGCGATTCTGCCTTACACCACCTTCAACTCCATGGGCATCCATGAAGTCTGCAAATACGCCACCTTCTACGGCCAGGGCGTATCAGGTTACCTCACCGTCATGAACCTGGACAAATGGAACAGCCTTCAGCCGGAACTCAAAGCCCTGATGACTGATGTTGCCAAGACCATCCCTGTCGAGCATTCCAAGCTTTGGGAAGCCGAGGGCAAGAGAATCCTTGATACCTGGAAAGCCAAGAATGTGGAAATCACCGACTTTACGGCGGCTCAGAGAGCAGAAATAACCAAGAGACTTGTCCCGGCGGTTTGGGATTCATGGATAAAATCCACGCAGGATAAGGGCGGACAGAAAGTTCTTGATGCGCTCCAAGCAGCGATAAAGAAGTATGAAGGCACAAAATAACCTGACCCGCCCGGAACGTTTCATGACCCGTCTCGAACGGGGGTGCGCCGTTGTGAGCAGTATCACCGTACTCATTATCATGGTTTTGATCTGCTTCGACGCAGTCACCCGCAAATTCCATGTTTCAGTTCCGGGAGTTTATGAACTGGTACAGTATATGATGGTGTTGATTATCTTCGGCGGGCTGGCGTACACGGAATCCACAGGGCATAACATCCGCATGGATGCCGTAACCAGCCGCCTGCCGAAGCTCACCCAGCGCATTCTGGACGCAACTGGGCTGACGCTTTGCCTGGTGATTTCTATCTTTATTGTTATCTCCAGTGTCATGGGAACAGTGAATTCTTTTTCGACAAACGAAGTGATCGGCGGACTGGTGAACTATCCGGTCTGGCCGGGCAAAATCATCGTTTTAATCGGCATGCTTGCGCTCTCGTTCCGTTTCTTCCTGTCACTAACGAAGCGCAATAAAGCCGTCACAGGGGCGGCGGAACAGGGAGCGGCCAGATGAGCGCAGAAGCCCAGTTATATCTCGGTCTGGCCGGCATCGTTATTTTTATTTTGCTGGTGATGCTCGGGATGCGCCTGGCCTTTGCCGCTATCCTGACGGCGGTCGCTGGTTATCTCATTCTGACAGGCCCCCTCGCGACACTTAAATCGCTGGGAACGGCGGCATTTGGGATTACTTCCAACTACGGTTATTCCGTTATTCCCCTATTCGTGGCGATGGGGTTTTTCTCCCATGCCGCGGGGTTTGCCGACGACCTGTTTTCCTCCGCCAAAAAATGGGTGGGGGGAATCCCCGGCGGACTGCTGGCGGCGGTAATACTGGGGGGAGCGGGGTTTGCGGCGGTCTGCGGTTCAAGCGTGGCCTCCGCGGGTGTACTGTCCAAAGTAGCGCTAAGCGAACTGGAAAAATACAATTACGACCGCAAGCTGTCCGTGGGCTGCATCGCGGCGACGGGCACCCTGGCGATCCTGATTCCGCCCAGTTTCACGATTGTTATTTACTGCATCATGGTGGAGCAATCAGTAACCAAGATGCTGATCGCGGGCATACTGCCCGGGCTGCTCACCGCGGCCTACTACATCGGCTATGTTGTCATCGTTTCTATGATTAATCCGAAGCTGGCGCCGCCGATTCACGGCGCAACCTGGAAAGAGCGGTTCGGTTCAATTGGAGTAACATGGCCGATGATCGGCGTCGCTGTGATAGTGATGGGTGGGCTCTATTCCGGATGGATTACGGCAACCGAGGCGGGGGCGGTGGGGGCGGCTTTTATCCTGATGGTGGGCATTATCCGCCGGAGAATGAACTGGAGCAGCACGATGGACGGCCTCACCAAGACAATTGAGACCACCTGCATGGTGCTGCTTATCGTTTTTGGGGTGCTGTACTTCGCGCGGTTTCTGGCCTACACCCAGGTCACTTACCAGGTCAGCCGCATGGTAGTGGGCATGCAGGTTTCGCCCATCATTGTGCTGATCGGTATATCTTTTCTGTATTTTATTCTGGGAATGTTTATGGAGCCGATCGGGATGATGGCCCTGACGCTGCCCATTATATTCCCGGCAATTAAAACCCTTGGCATCGACCCGATTCTTTTCGGGATAATCGTGATTATCGAAAGCGAACTCTCAATGTTGACGCCACCGGTGGGGCTAAACCTCTTCGTAGTAAGCGGTCTGGCACCGCATATCCCTTTTGAGGACATCGTAAAAGGCGTCATACCTTTCGTGTTGTTGGATTTCCTGGTGGTAGCGACGTTGATAGTCTTTCCGCAAGTGGCGCTGTTTTTACCTTCCCTTATGAATTAATAAACTAATGGGCAGTCCCCGAAAAGGTCTAACGGGGCCGGTAAACAAAACCGGACTCCAGCGCGGCGAAAACTTGGTCCGCCAATAAAGCCACCACAGCCGCCGGAATGGCCCCTTCAAGTATGTAACCGATGTTATTCTGCACCAGTCCCGCCACTATCGGCAC